>DASXQN010000504.1:0-11408 GCA_036507155.1 Anaerolineales bacterium | reverse complement strand
GCGTCATGCACTCCGGCACGGGCTCCATCTTCTGGCGCTCCTCGCGGAGCCAATCTGGCAGCGGCGGCAGCGACTCGGAGTATGCGATCAGGTGCTCGATCTTATCTTCGCGGGACATAGCCGTGAAGTCGTCGACGATTTGCTGGAGCTTGGGAGGGAAGGTCATTAAACTCGCTTCATGTCATTGCGAGGAGCCTGAGGTCGAGGCCCTCGGCCGAGACCAGGGCGACGTGGCAATCTCAGCGCTGAAACATCCTTGAGATTGCCACGCTCCCTCGCTGAGCTTACGCTCAGCGTCAGGTCGCTCGCAATGACAGCATTGCCTACTTCTCGATCGGCGCATCGACCAGGTTGCCCCATTCGGTCCATGAACCATCGTAGTTCTTGACCTTCGGGTAACCGAGCAGATACTTCAGCACGAACCAGGTCAGCGACGAGCGCTCGCCAATCCGGCAATACGCGATGACATCCTTGTCAGATTGGACGCCCTTCCCCTCGTACAACGCGCGCAGCTCCTCGGGCGTCTTGAACGTGCTGTCCGCCTCGTTTACGGCCTGCGACCAGGGAATGCTGACGGCGCCGGGGATGTGCCCGCCGCGCGTCGCACCTTCCTGCGGGTAATTCGGCATATGGATCATCTCGCCTGTGTATTCCTTCGCGGAGCGGACGTCCACCAGCGGCTTGCTGGCTTCGCTGTGTTTCAGCACCTCGTCCCGGAAAGCGCGGATCGACTTGTCCGGATCCTTGGCTTTGTATTTCGTAGCCGGGAAGGAGGGCACGTTCTTTTCGAACGGCCGTTTCTCCTGCTCCCATTTTGCCCGGCCGCCGTTCATGATGCGGACCTTTGCGTGGCCGTAATATTGGAACAGCCACAGGGCGTAGGCCGCGAACCAATTGGACTTGTCGCCGTAGAAGACCACCGTGGTGTCGTTCGTGATTCCGAGGCCCGAGGCGACTTCCTCGAATTTTTCCTTGGTAAGAAAGTCGCGGCGCAGAGGATGTTGCAGGGTGCTGAACCAGTCCACCTGGACCGCGCCCGGGATGTGACCGATCGGGTAGAGCAGCGGGTCTTCGTCCGATTCGATGATACGGACGTCAGGGTCTTTCGAGTGGGCGGCCACCCAATCGGTGTCGACCAGATATTCAGGATGAGCGTATGGCATGTTTGTTTTCCTTGGTTTGAATGGTATTTCGAATGCGTCGGTCAACGGCGAAACAAAAAGACGGCGTAGGAGCGCCGGCGCGAAATGATGTGCGCGGGAGTCGTCCACCGTCCTGCGAGGCCCTCGGATGAGGTGCCGTTGACTGCCTTGTCGTTGCGAGCGCCAGCTGCGAGCGTAGGCCGCGAGTATCTCAGGCGGTGATTACGAACCCCGCCTTGGACAGGAGCAAAAGCTAAATGTGGTCATGATCTGCATAAACTCTGACGGGAATTCTACGTTTCTTCCCTGATTTGTCAAGTCTACGATCTGGCGTGTCACCTTTCGCTCCCTGCGGTCGTTCACCTGTGACTGCGGCACTGGCGCCGGCAGAATGACACAACGCTTCGAATTTCAGAATCATGTAAAATGATGTCATGCCCAAGCAGCAGTTTTACGTCGTGTGGAAGGGACGCAAGACAGGCGTGTTTTCGTCCTGGGAGCACTGCTCCGCCGCTGTCACCGGGTACAAAGGCGCCGAGTACAAGGCTTTCGGAACGCTGGACGCAGCAGAAGCCGCTTTTCAGGGCAGCTATAAGGACTTTAAGGGAAAACCGCCCACACATCAGCAATGGCTCTTCGCGCCGAGCAAACCGGTCCTGCCATCTGTTTGCGTAGACGCGGCTTGTGCCGGCTCGCCGGGTCCGCTCGAATACCGCGGCGTGCTGACCGAGGACGCCAAGCAGCTCTTTCACGCCGGGCCGTTTCCGGACGGCACCAACAATGTCGGTGAATTCCTGGCGATCGTGCGCGCCATGGATTGGCTTTCGAAAAACAAGCACGACTGGCCGATCTACTCGGACTCCGAGAGCGCCATCGCCTGGGTCAAAGCCGGAAAGTGCAACACCAAGCTCGCGCGCTTGTCCACCAACACCATGCTGTTCAGGTTGATCTCGCGGGCCGAGCAGAGTCTGAAGGACTCGAAACGCGTCAAGGTCCTGAAATGGGATACGGAGACGTGGGGCGAGAACCCCGCGGACTTCGGCCGAAAATGAAAACAGCGCTGCTCGTGATCGATATTCAAAACGACTACTTTCCGGGCGGGAAGTACGCCTTGGTCGGACCGCTGGCCGCCGCGCAGCGGGCTTACATACTGCTGCAGTGTTTTCGCGAGAGTGGCTGGCCCCATGTCCACATCCAGCACATCGCGCAGGAGCCAGATGCGACCTTTTTCCTGCCTGGCGAGCGCGGCACGGACATCCACGATTCGGCCGCGCATTTCGAGGGCGAACCGATCGTGTACAAGCATGAGCCAAACGCGTTTCTCAACACGGACCTGTTGACGCTGCTGCAGGGCTGGGGAGTCGAGCGCGTCGTCGTGGCCGGCATGATGACCCACATGTGCGTGGACGCCACCGCCCGCGCTGCCGCCGATCTCGGCTTCGAGGTGATCGTCGCAGCGGACGCGTGTGCCACCCGCGACCTCGTCTACGACGGAACGGTCGTCCCAGCCGACGCCGTACAAAAAGCCTTCCTGGCAGCGTTGACTTCCTACGGTCAGGTGCTGCCAAGTGACCAAGTCCTGGCGCGCCTCGCCGCCGAGAAATCCCCCTAGCTACCGATCCTCAATCAGCATTCATCATTCTGCATTCATCATTTCCCCATGCCCGTCCTCGATCCTGAACGCCAGAAGCAAGCCAAACAATATTCCCGCATCCGCCGCCGCTTGTGGCTGGTAGATACTGTTTTCAGCGCGTTGTACGCCCTTGCATGGCTGTCATTCGGGTGGTCAATCTCATTGCGAGACTGGCTGACTGGTAACTGGCCACTCTTCACTAACCCCTGGTTTCTGGTTGCCGGCTTCGTAGTCGTCTTTGGCGGACTATATTTTGTGATCAACCTGCCGCTGGCCTATTACAGCGGCTTCGCTCTGCCGCATCGGTTCGATCAATCCACGCAGAGTCTCAAGGAGTGGGGGATCGACCTGGTGAAGGGTCTGGCGGTCGGTGCGCCGCTCGGCTTGCTGATGCTGGAACTGCTCTACGTCGCGCTGCGCGTCGCAGGCGACCTATGGTGGCTGTGGGCGGCCGGCGGCTTGCTCGTTTTCAACGTCCTGCTCTCCAACCTGGCGCCGGTGCTGATCATGCCGCTCTTCAACAAGTTCGTCCCGCTCGGAGACGAGCATCGCGAGCTGGCGGACCGACTGATCGATCTCGCCGAACGCGCCCATACCCGGGTAAAGGGCGTCTACAAATTCGACATGTCCCGCCGCACCAAAGCCGCCAACGCGGCGCTGACCGGACTCGGCAACACGCGCCGCATCGTGCTCGGCGATACACTGATCAATGAATTCACGATCGACGAGATCGAAACCGTCCTGGCGCACGAGCTTGGTCACCACGTGCACCACGACATTCCGTTGCTGATCGCCTTCGGGACGCTGACGACCGCGCTGGGACTCTACCTGGCGTCGATCGCAATGATTTGGGCCATCGGTTTTTTCGGATTCTCCGGTCCCGCGGACGTTGCGGCCCTGCCGGCGCTCGGCTTGATCCTCGGCGCCTATGGCCTGTTGACCATGCCGATCGAAAACGCGGTCTCGCGCTGGCGCGAATCGATGGCGGATGAGTACGCGCTGCGTACCACCCGCAAAGGGGACGCGTTCGCGTCCGCATTTACTCGTTTGGCCAATCAGAATTTGGGAGACGTCGATCCGGAGAAGTGGGCGGTGCTGCTGTTCTACTCGCATCCCCCGCTGGGGGAACGCATCCGCCGGGCCAAAGCCTCGGCGTCCTCTTGATACGAAGTTAGCAAGAGTCTAAGAGCCTCACCATGAAGTCACGAAGACACCAAATCACGAATTTCTTTTTTTCTTAGCGCCTTGGAGACTTAGTACCTTCGTGGTAAAGAACTGCACTGCTGAGATGCTCTCTCAGCGCGTCCAGGATTTTCGCCGCACCAGGATCGGCGCGATCACGATCAGCACGATAATCACGCTCATCAGCATGATCCCGTCGGTGGAACCAATCTCGGATGCCGCCGGCAGGGCGGCCGTGGGCGTCACCTGCAACGACAGGGCGGCCGCGCGCAGCTCGTTCGGTGCGAAGACGGGCCGGCTGACGGCCGCGCTCGCCAGGGCCAGCACCAGGCCGATGCCGATGACCGCGATGGGCTGAAGCGCGCGCGCGGCTTTTCTCATCCTGAAATCAAGTATAACATGCCTCCAAAATGACGCTTGCGCGCCCCTATATGTACTTTCTTGCACTTTTGCATTATAATTTTGCAGCCCCGGAAACCGGTACGGATGTGAGCCCAACTTGATCATGGTATATCCGGCATTTGTCGCAAAAGATCTTATTCGTCCTGAACATCAGGACGATTGTGATGTATACGCAGCAATTCAGGAGCGTTCATGATCCAACGTGCTTTTTCCTGGCTGAATGAGCCGATGGGGCGGATCGGGGTCCTCATCGCTGCCCTGGCCCTGTTCAGTGTGGCGGCTTACGGGATCTATCAAAGCCAGCAGCCGCCGGAACAGCCCATCCAATTTCCGCATAGTTTACATGTCGGGCTGGGCGTCCAGTGCCTCTATTGCCATCCAGGTTCGCTGCGCGGACCCTCTTCCGGGCTTCCCACTGAAACCAAGTGCTGGGGTTGTCACCAGCAGATCGCCAAGACCGAAACCAGCGAGCTGTTGAAACCGCTTCGCCTTGCGGTGAAGAACAACGAGCCGCTCGTCTGGGTGCCGGTGGCCCAGGTGCCGGATTTTGTGCATTTTAATCACAGGCCGCACATCGCGGCAGGCTTGAACTGTGAGAATTGCCACGGCGACGTGAGCAAGATGACCGTCTATGAAAATCCGCAAGTGCTCAACATGGGCTGGTGCCTGAGCTGTCATCGCGCCCGATCAGTGGGCGACGCCGAAAAACTCAAAAAGCTGACGGATTGCGGCACATGTCACTACTAAACCGGGTTAAAGGAAATCCCTCATGAGCAAAGAATACTCCCGGCGTGACTTTCTGAAACTGGCCTCCGTCGGTGCAGCCACCACGGCCATCCTCACCGGCTGCGGCCCGGCTTCGCGCTATGTCACGCGCGAGCCGTACACGAGGATGCCGGAGTACACCTACAACGGCCTGAGCACGTACTACGCCAGCACGTGCCGAGAATGCGCGGCCGGCTGCGGCGTGATCGTCCGTACCATGCAGGGCCGCGCCCTTAAGATCGAAGGCAATAAGAGTCATCCCGTCAATCTCGGCAAGACCTGCGTGCGCGGCCAGGCCTCGCTGCACGGCCTCTATAATCCGGACCGCGTTACGGATCCCGCCAGGCAGGCGCTGCGCGGCAGCGGCGCTTTCCTCAACATGGATTGGGATTCGGCCATCCAGGCGGTCAGCGACGCGCTTAAAGATAATCAGCCCGATCAGATCGCCTTCCTGACGGGCCTGGCCCCGGATCATCTGCTCGACCTGATCACCGACCTGACCGACTCGATCGGCGCCCCGCCGCCGGTCCGTTTCGGCGCGCTCAGCATGTTCGAAGCGCGCGCCACGCTCAGCCGCGCAGCCGAGGACCTCTTCGGCCAGGCCGCGCTACCGTTCTTCGACCTGGCCGGCGCCGACCTGACGCTCTCATTCGGCGCGAACTTCCTGGAGACCTGGCTGTCCCCGGTGGCATACACGCGCGGTTTCTCCCAGATGCGCAGCAGAACCAACAAGGCCCGTGGACACCTGGTCCATTTCGAAGCGCGCATGTCGCAGACCGCGGCCAAGGCGGACGAGTGGATCCCGACCGCGCCCGGGACTGAAGGCCTGGTCGCGCTGGCGATCGGCCGGCTCGCGGCTGAGGCGCGCGGCGACACGCTGCCGCAGGCCTTCGCCGCTTCGGATGTAAACGCGGTGGCGGCGGCCTCGGGTGTGAGCGTGGAAACGCTGCGCCGCCTCGCGGAATCGTTCGCGCGAGCCGCGCATCCGCTTGCAATCCCCGGCGGGGCCGCGCTCGGCCACAGCAATGGACTGGAAACCGCCGAGGCCGTGCTCGCGTTGAATACGCTCGCAGGGAATCTCGGTAAACCCGGCGGCGTGTATTTCTCCGCTCTCTCGCCCCTGGAGGACGAATATCATCGGCCTGCCAGTCCGAGAGAGATGGCCGGCTTCATTAACAAGCTGAAGAGCGGGCAGATCAAGGTCCTGTTCATCCACGGCGTCAACCCGGTCTTCGAGCTGCCCAAGGCGCTCGGCTTCGAAGAGGCGCTCGCCAACGTGCCGCTCGTGATCTCATTTGCCACTTTCCCGGATGAGACCGCACAACAGGCTGACTATGTCTTTCCTGATCATCACGGACTTGAATCATGGGGCTACCAGCGCGTGATTACCGGCGTGGCGCAACCGACGCTGTCCGGCGCCCAGCCTGTCATTTCGCCGTTTTACAACACGCGCGCCACGGCCGACGTCCTGCTGGCCGCTGCCGTGTTGGCAGGCGGCTCGATGGCAGAGGCTTTGCCCTTCAAGGACGAGGTGGAGTTCATTCAGAGCAAACTAGGCCCGCTGTTGAGCGATAGCGGCGGTTCGTTCAGTGCGCCCGAGATCAACACGTTCATGGCTTATTTTCAGCAGCACGGCGGCTGGTGGAAGACGGCGTCCAACCTGCCGACACCCTCCGCGGCCGATGCTTTGAATCGCAACATCCGTGCTGAGGCGGCGAAATTCGATGGCGAGGGTGAATTCTTCCTGCATCCCTTTGTATCGCCGATCCTGGCCGAGGCCGGCGCCAACAAGCCGTGGCTGCAGGAGATCCCCGATCCCACCACGACCGTCATGTGGAACACCTGGATCGAGATGAACCCGGAGACAGGGCGTGAGCTGGGCATTGATAACGGCGATGTCCTGCGGATCACATCCCCCGCCGGATCGGTCGAAGCCTCGGTGTATTTGTACCCGGCCATTCGTCCGGATACGATCGCCATCCCGTTCGGGCAGGGGCATACCGCGTATGGTCAATTTGCGGCGGGGCGCGGGGTCAATCCCGCGGATCTGCTCGCGGCTCATTTTAATGAAGCCGGCGACCTGGCATTTGCGGATATGAAAGTGACCGTCGAAAGAACGGGCGAGAAACGACCGCTGTCACGCCTCGAAGGCGCCCTGGGTGTGTATGGATTTGACGCGAAATAGGAGCGAGATCATGGAAACCGATCTGCAACTGCCTGTCTTCACGAACAACTCGGAAGAGGAACTAGGCGGCCGCTGGGGCATGGTGGTCGATCAGGACCTGTGCACGGGCTGCCAGGCCTGCGTGGCTGCCTGCGCGATGGAGAACAACGTCCCTTTCGTGGGTGAGGACGACGCCGGCTACGGGCGTGCCATGCACTGGATCCGTATCGAGCGCTTTTGGGAAGGGACGTACCCGGAGGTCAAGATGACGGCCTTCCAGCCGGTGATGTGCCAGCAGTGTCACAATGCGCCGTGTGAACCGGTTTGCCCCGTCTTCGCTTCGGTGCACAGCGAGGCCCTGGATATTAACCTGCAGGTCTATAACCGCTGCGTGGGGACGCGCTACTGCGGCAACAACTGCCCGTATCAGGTGCGCGCCTTCAACTGGCGTGATTACACGGATGCGCGCGTGCGGCCGTGGCTCAAGACGTTGCAAAACCAGCTTAACCCGGATGTGACCGTGCGCCGCCGCGGCGTGATGGAGAAATGCACCTTCTGCATCCAGCGCATTCATCGGGCCGAGGACACGGCCAAATCCGAAGGGCGCGACGTGGCGGACGGCGAGTTCACCACCGCCTGCGCGCAGGCTTGTCCGGCCAACGCCATCACGTTCGGCCGGATCGACGATCCGGAATCGAAAGCCAGTCTGGCGGCCCGCACCAGCCGCGGCAGCCATCTGCTCGAGGAGCTCGGAACTCTGCCGCGCGTGACGTATCTCGCCGGAGGCCTCTAAATGAGCGCGATCGCCAAGCCGCTCGCCCGTCCGCACGCGCAGGAACATGAGGATCCCCGCGAACAATTGATGTTCGATCCAAAGCCACGCGGCGAGATGAACGCCATGGTGATGGAGTCGATGCATACTACCAGTTGGAAATTCTGGGCGGTGACTGCATTCTTAAGTCTCATCGTCGTCACCTGCTTGTTCGTTGCCTGGGGTTACCTGATCATGCAGGGCCAGGGCCTGGCAGGCGTCACGCGCCCGGATTACTGGGGCGTTTTCCTGGTCAACACTGTGTTCTGGATCGGTATCAGCCACGCCGGCACGTTCATCTCCGCGATCCTGCGGGTGATGAAGGTCGAAGCCCGCCGCCCATTCACGCGCGCCGCGGAACTGATGACCACCTTCGGTCTGATCCAGGCAGGCCTGAGCATCTTCATGCACCTCGGCCGTGTGTGGTTGGCCTACTTCCTGTTCCCGCTGCCGAACGAGCGCAGATTGTGGCCCGATTTTCACTCACCGTTGATGTGGGACCTGCTGGCCATCACCACCTATGTTCTGTGCAGCACCATGTATCTTTTCCTGCCGCTCATTCCGGATCTGGCGATGGCGCGCGACCGGTCGACCGGCTGGCGCAAGGTCTTTTACCGCATCATTGCCCTGGGATTCCGCGGCACAGAGGGCGAGTGGAAAAATCTCACCACCGCCATGAACCTGTTTGCCTTTGCGATCATCCCCGTCATGTTCTCCGTGCACACCATCGTGTCCTGGGACTTTGCCATGGCTACCCGCCCGGGCTGGTCCTCGACCGTGTTCGGCCCGTACTTTGTCATCGGCGCTCTGCATTCAGGCATGGCCGCCGTGGCCATCGTGCTGTTCATCATCCGCTCCACGATGAAGCACATGACGTATTTCATCCGCTCGGAGCACTTCGATACGATGGGCAGGCTCATGCTGATCGTCTCCATGGCCTGGGCCTACTTCTACTTCAATGATTACATTGTGCCCTGGTACGGCGGCGATAAATGGGATAAGCTCGTGCAGGAATTTGCCGAGAAAGGTCCCGTCGCATGGCTTTGGTATACCATGTTGATCTGCAATATCGCGGTGCCCTGGCTGACCCTCTGGAACAAGAAATGGCGCCAGACGCCCTGGCTGCTCGCGATCGTCGGTTTGCTCATCAATATCGGCATGTGGATCGAGCGTTACGAGATCATCCCGGTGGGCGTCACCATCAACCGCATGCCGTTCACGTGGCGTCTTTACGAGCCGCGCATTGAAATTCCGATGACCATTGGTACCTTTGCCTTGTTCCTCTTGCTATATATGCTGGCTTCGCGCTTGATCCCTCTCGTGCCGGTCTGGGAAGTGCAGGAAGGGCAGCAGAATCACACCCTGCGCAAGATCGGAAAAGCCAGCATTCCCTCCATCAGCGACCTTGAATGAGGAGGCGATCAAAATATGCCTAATTCAACCGAATTCCTGGCTGTTTTCGACGATATCGAGCCCACGACGCGCGCCATCGAGAAGTTGCGCGATCTGGGGCTGGACGATTACCAGATGAACGTGATCTCGGGCGTTCCGATCCCGGGACGCGTCCTCGGTCGTCCCAGTGCCCTGACCAACGTCACGCGCATCGCGCTCGTCGGCGCGGTCCTTGGATTCTTCTTCGGAATCTTCCTGATCTATGGCACGCCCTACCTGTATCCGCTGCACGTCGGCGGGCAGCCCATTTTCCCCGTTCCGATGGGCTGGATCGTGACGTTCGAGATGACCATGCTGGGTTTGATGGGCTTTGCCTTCATCGGCCTGTTCGTGGATAGCGGATTTCCTTCGTATACTCCCATGAACTATCTGCCCGAGATCAGCGATGGCAAGATCGCCATTTTGTTCAGCTGTCCGAGTGCGGATCAGAAAAAATTCGTGGACGCGTTGAAAGGGCTGGGCGCAGAATCGGTCGTCCCGGCGGAGGCGCGTCAACTTTGAGCACCAGTCTGGGCGTCATCCTCAAACGCTTTGCGATCCTGTTCGCGGTCGTCAGCGTGCTATTCGCCGGCACGATGTTATTCACGTTCGATATCATCAAAATAGACTGGCCCTCCTTCATGGAGATCCAGCCGTCGTTCCGCCCGATGGAGGCGCCTCTTCCACCGCCGGCGCGCTCCATCCCGATCGAGGGGCCCGCGTACGTACCCGGGGTCGGCGCGCCGCAGAACCCGGTCAATGCCGACGAGACGTCGATCGCGCGCGGCCAGGAGCTGTTCAAGATCAACTGCCAGATGTGCCACGGCGAAACCGGACTGGGCACCGGCCCGATCGCGGCCTTCCTGGAGAACAAGCCGGCCAACCTGACCGGCGACCTGGTACAAAGCAAGAGCGACGGAGCGCTTTTCCTGAGCATCTCCAACGGCGTGCCCGGGCGCATGCCTCCGATGAACGAGAACCTACCGGTGCGCGACCGCTGGGACCTGGTCAACTTCATTCGCACGCTACAGCCTCCGCAGTAGGGCCGGGAGTCCTTGAATCATGGATGACGTTCGAACGTTAATGTATGGGATCGTGCTCGCTTTTGTATTTTTCATTGTTGGCTGGCTCGGCCTCGTCTACGTTTCGGCGTGCGGGCTCACGCTGACCTGCCAGCAGGCGCGTCCCCATATCGATCGCACGCCCATCCCCACGCTGATCCCCGCCACGCTGCCCGCCGCCGGCCCCGCGCGTCGGACGGAGTTCAAGAAATGCCAGGTCGCCGCGGTGGACTTGATCGGCGCGTGGGTCTCCGCCGGGCATCCGAAGACCGAGCCTTTTGAATTCACCGATGTGAATGGGGCGACCTGCGAAGGCACCTTCCCAGATGACGTGCAGGCATTGTTTACCAACTCGAACTTGTGGTATGCAGGCGCATTGGCGTGCTCGTCCTGCCACAACCCCACGCTGCTCACCACGAACGCGGGCCTGGATCTGAGCACGTACGAAGGCATGACGAAGGGCTCGCAGCGCGCGGACGACGCGACCCAGGGACAAGATTTGTTCGGCACCGGCACCTGGGAGCAATCTTCGCTGTATGACTGGCTCTTCGTGCGCAAGCACATCCCGCTGGCGCGGCCGCCGGAGTTGCCCGCAGAAGGACCCGTGATCTACGCGGGGACGCGACTTCCCGCTTCCGCTGCGACCTCCACGGCCATGCCCGCGGCGACCGCGACTCCGTGAGCATCCGTCATTGCGAGGAGCCGCGTAGCGGCGACGAAGCAATCTCCTACTCGGCTGGCAATGGAGCGGACGCACGAAGATAAGGCAAGTTAACGAATTGGAAGACCCCGGTCGTTGATGACCGGGGTCTTTTTC
>DASXQN010000503.1:0-3391 GCA_036507155.1 Anaerolineales bacterium | reverse complement strand
AAAGGGCCTGGACCAGGTCTCGGACGCGAATTACCTCCAAGAGCTCATCACCAGGATCTTGGACGAAAATCCGAAAGAGGTTGCGCTATATCTGGCCGGCAAGGAAACCATACTGCAGTGGTTGATGGGTCAAGTGGCGCGCGCCACGCAGGGCAAAGCCGATCCACAAGTAGCGCGCGAGCTGTTGACGAAGGCGCTAACCGCTCTGAAAAAGGCCTGATCGTGTCACCCTGAGCGCAGCGAAAGGTCTTCCGTGGCCCTGGACCTGACGGTTCAGGGCCACGGGGATTCTTCACTCCCTGCGGTCGTTCAGAATGACAGATCCGTCATTACTGAGTTTACGAGAACGCTTGCTGATGCGGAAATACCTGGGTTTCCACTATAATTGCGGAGAAAAGGAACTCTTATGCCTCAAAACATCACCGTCTCCGTGATCGCAAAATTCGTGGGCCAGGAAGTCACCGTGCGTGGCTGGGTCTACAACCGCACCGACAAGGGAAAGCTATGTTTCTTGCTCGTGCGGGATGGAACGGGATTCATCCAGTGCGTGGCCTTCAAGGGCGATCTGGATGGGGCGCTCTTCGACCAGATCATGCGCTTGCCGCAAGAGTCGGCAGTCGTCCTGACGGGCACCGTGCGCGAAGACAAGCGGGCGCCGGGCATTCCGGGCGGATACGAGGTCGGCAGCCGGGACCTGCAGATCGTGCAGGCGGCGGCGCCTGATTATCCGATGGCTCTCAAGGACCACGGCGTTGACTTCGCGCTCGACCACCGTCATCTGTGGATCCGCATGCCGAGTCAGTGGGCGATCCTTCGCGTTCGCGCCGCCGTGATGGCTGCAACTCGTGAATGGCTGGATGACAATGGCTTTATCGGCATGGACACGCCCATCCTCACGCCGGCCGCGGCGGAGGGAACCACCACATTGTTCGAAACCGATTACTTCGATGAGGGCAAAGCCTACCTTGCGCAGACAGGTCAGCTCTACAACGAAGCCAATATCTTTGCCTTTGGACGGGTCTATTGTTTCGGTCCGACGTTCCGCGCGGAGAAGTCGAAGACGCGCCGGCATCTCACAGAATTCTGGATGCTTGAACCGGAAGCCGCGTTCTGCGATCTGGATGGCCTGATGGAGATCGAGGAACAGCTCATCACGCATATCGCGCGGCGCGTCGTCGACGAGCGCGGCGCGGAACTAAAAGCGCTCGGCCGCGATCCGGCGAAACTGGAAAAAATCCAGGGGCCCTTCCCGCGCATTTCCTACGATGAAGCCGCCGACATGCTGGCCAAGCTGCGCGAGAATGAAACGGACCCAGAGAAGAAAGAACTTCTGAAGTTCGAGTGGGGCATGGACTTCGGCGCGCCGCACGAGACGGCTCTCACCTCACAGTTCGAGAAGCCCGTGTTCGTGTATGGCTACCCGACGGCGGTCAAGGCCTTCTACATGGAGCCATGGCCGGGACGCCCCGAAGTGTGCAAGAGCGTGGACTTGCTGGCGCCCGAGGGCTACGGTGAGATCTGCGGTGGATCGGAGCGCATCAGCGATCACGATCTCTTGCTCAAACGTATTCACGAGCAGGGCCTGCCGGAATCCGCGTTCAAATGGTATCTCGAGTTGCGCAAGTATGGATCGGTCACGCATTCCGGCTTCGGCATGGGCGTCGAGCGCGTCACGGCCTGGCTGTGCGGCATCGAGCATATCCGCGAGGCCATTCCCTTCCCCCGCACGATCAAACGGGTATATCCTTGAGCTAGAACTCCGAGGTCTTAAAGACCTCGGAGTTCTCGTTACGGTATCTTTAGAACCTGCCCCACGGCAATCTTATTGATGTTCGTGATGTTGTTCAACGACGCGATCGCGGGCACGGTCGTGCTGAACTTGACCGCGATCATGGAGAGCGTATCCCCGCGCTTGACCGTGTAGGTTTTTCCTGGGGACGTGGAACCGCTGCCCCCAGACCCTGGGCTGGTCTCGCCCTCCTGCGGGATCGCGACTGCGACCGGCACCGTCAATTGGTCGCCCGTCTTCAGCAGTTGCAAATTGGCTGCGACCAGCTCCCGGACCGTCACCCCGTATTTATTGGCGATCGATTCGAACGAATCGCCGGCAGCTACCGTATGCGTTTTCGGGAACTGATCCGGCAGCGCGGCGCCCGACAGTTTGTAGAGCTCTTCCAGCGAGCCATTGAAGAGGTTCATGTCGACCGAGGCATTAATGCCGTTGACCTGACCCTTGTCGCTGTACTGCCAAAATGTCCATTTGAACCAGCCGCGCGGCAGCGGGGGCATCATGCCGGGAGAAAACTGAAAAGGATATTGCGCCAACCAGAGCGGATAATCCTTGGCCCACGTTGGGGGTCCGCCGCCAGCCTCCGAGAAATGATCCTGCAGAAAATAGAATCCCGAATAAATGATCGGCTTGCGGCCGAAGGCCTTCTCGACGGCGTCGAGCCAGACCTTGGCCGCGGCGATCACCCTGGCCCTCGGCAGACCGCCGTCGCCTTCGAGATCCAGAACGTGCGGGAGTTCAGCCTTGTCATTGGACGACTTCACCGCATTAATAAAATGGTCGGCTTGTTTCTTGGGGCTTAGATTGGGATGGAAGAAGCAGTACGCGCCGCGCAGCAGTCCCGCGGCCCGGGCACCGCTCCAGTTGTCTTTAAAGGTCGGGTCGCTGTAGGAGACTCCTTCGGTGGCTTTGATAAATACGAACCGTTGGCCGGTCGCGCGGACCTTGGGCCAGTCGATCCCGGCGTCCCAATACGATACGTCAATTCCCGGGGAAGTTGGCATGCTTGTTCGCCTCCACTAAATGTTGATAAAGACAAATCGCGATTAATATACTACACCTACTAAATCAATCTTAATGTTTCTCTACCATTGAGGTTCTGATTATGGTATAAGGAGCAAGCCCTGCTATGTGCGCGTTGCTGCGCTCCGGGTTCTGAGCCAACATTCTCTGAAGGGGTCCCTATCTCAACAGAAACAACGCGATAGGCTTGAGCCAAGGCGGCGTTTCTGGGTTGGGACCCACCTGCCAAAAGCAGGTTCAAAACCTTGCAGCACACGGCATCAGCGGGGTCTTCTTTATCCCGCGTTGATAATCTGAACAGGCGATCCGACAGGCCAGCGCGGCCTGTCGGATGCGTTAAGCAGCTTGATGGACGGCGATCGCAGCGCGCAATCCGGACTCGAACGCGCCCTGGATCCAGGCATGATAAAGCGAAGCATGCTCGCCGGCAAAATGGATGCGGCCTTCCGGTTTGATGATGTCCGCGTGCAGGAGGGTTTGCTGACCGGGATCGAAGAGCGCGAATGCCCCGCCGGCGAACTCATCGTCATGCCACATGTGCGAAGCGCCGACCTCGAACTCATCCAGAATTTGTGGATG
>DASXQN010000502.1:0-3273 GCA_036507155.1 Anaerolineales bacterium | reverse complement strand
CAGCCGCTGTTCACTGAGCTCACGGGACTCGAGGCGGAGCAGGGGCTTGTCGAGTCGGCTATCCCGCGCGTGGTCGTGAGCGAGGCTACCGAACCCACGGTGACACGCATTCTGGCCCGCGCGAACTGGATGGACGATTCGGGCGAAATCGTTGAACCCGCCATCCCCGCCTTCCTGGGAAAACTCGACACGGGGGGGCGACGCGCCACTCGGCTCGACCTGGCGAACTGGCTCGTTTCATTCGACAATCCTCTCACAGCTCGCGTGGTGGTCAACCGGTTGTGGCGGCAGTTCTTTGGCACGGGTCTGTCCCGCGCGCTCGACGATCTGGGCTCGCAAGGCGAATGGCCCACACATCCGGAGCTTCTCGACTGGCTCGCCGCGGAGTTCATGCGCCCGGAGTGGAAGGCTGAGGGCACGCATGTCTGGGATATGAGGCACATCATTCGCACTATCGTTACAAGCCATACCTACCGCCAGTCATCGCTGACGGATTCGAAGCTCGATGCGAAAGACCCGGACAACCGGCTTCTTGCCCGCCAGAGCCGTTTTCGCATCGAGGCAGAACTGGTGCGCGATGTCTCGCTGGCTGCAGCCGGGTTGCTGGTGGAAAAATTCGGCGGGCCGAGTGTCCGGCCCTACCAGCCGGACGGATATCTGACCGCGCTCAATTTCCCCAAACGGGAGTATTCCGCCAGCCGCGGCGAGGACCTCTACCGGCGTGGTGTCTACACGCATTGGCAGCGGTCATTCCTGCATCCGAGCCTGCTTGCCTTCGACGCCCCTACCCGCGAGGAGTGCACGGTCAATCGCGTCAACTCCAACACGCCGCTGCAGGCCCTGGTCCTCTTGAATGATCCGATCTTTGTTGAAGCCGCGCGGGTATTCGCGCAGAAGATCCTGGCGCAAGGCGGCGCCACTCTCGATCGCCGCATGGAGTGGGCTTTCCTGCGCGCGCTCGGTCGAAAGCCGGAGGCTGAGGAGCGGCGGATTCTCGCGGATCTCTATCGCAAGAGCTTGACTCAATTTCGGGCTGACCCCGCCTCGGCAAGGAAGTTTGTGCACACAGGCGAAGCACCCGTATCCGAAAACATTCCTTCCGCCGGCCTGGCTGCCATGACCACGGTCGCGCGCGCGATTCTCAACCTCAATGAAACTATTACCCGTTACTGACTCAAATGCTCTCGCCGTAAGCCGCCGGACCTTCCTCGGCCGTGGGATGGCCGGTCTCGGTTACTTCGCTCTAAACTCCCTGCTGGGGAAGCATCTCGCGGCCGCACAGGAAGCGGAGAGATGGCGTGGCATCGTCGATCCCCTGCATCACCCCGCGAAAGCAAAACGAGTCATATTCCTTTATCAGGCCGGCGGTCCCTCCCACCTCGAGACCTTCGACTACAAACCCAAGCTTGCCGAGATGCACAGCAAGCCGATGCCCGAGTCTTTCACAAAAGGGCAACAGATCGCGCAGCTTCAGGGCAAGCCGCTCATCTGTTTCGGCCCGCAGTATGGATTCAAGAGATTTGGCCAATCCGGTCAAGAGATCTCCGAGCTATTGCCTCACATTGGCAGCATTGCCGACGAGGTCTGTATCATCCGGTCGATGTGGACCGAGCAGATCAATCACGACCCCGCTCACACGCTCATGAACACAGGCTCGATCATCACCGGGCGGCCGAGTATGGGTTCGTGGATCCTCTATGGCCTGGGAACGGAAAGTGAGGATCTGCCCGGCTTCGTGGTCCTCCTGTCTTCCGGCCGTGGTGGCCAGATGCAGCCTATTGCCGCGCGCCAATGGTCGGCCGGAATCCTGCCCAGCAGGTTCCAGGGGGTAAAACTCTACTCGGTCGGCGATCCTGTGCTCTATATCCAGAATCCGTCCGGTCTCAGCGCCGGATTGCAGCGCGACTCGATCGAAGCGATCAATGCTTTGAACCGGGTCCGGCACGCCACCTTAAACGATCCGGAAATACTGACCCGCATCGCGCAGTATGAAATGGCGTTCAAGATGCAAGCGAGTGTGCCGGGTCTGATGGACATGAAGGACGAGTCGCCGCAAACCCTGGAATCATACGGCGCCCGGCCCGGTGACGGGTCTTTCGCCTCGAACTGCCTGCTCGCGCGGCGGCTTGCCGAGCGCGGCGTGCGTTTCATCCAGCTCTATCACCGCGATTGGGACCACCACGGCGGCATCAAACAGAACATGCCCCTCAAGGCCGACGAGGTCGACAGGCCAACCGCGGCACTCATCAAAGATCTCAAGCAGCGAGGGATGCTCGACGACACGCTCGTGATCTGGGGTGGAGAGTTCGGGCGCACGCCGATGTCGCAGGGAGGCGACGGGCGCGATCATCACATCAAGGGCTTCTCGTATATGCTGGCGGGCGGCGGCATCAAGGGTGGGATTTCACACGGCGCCACTGACGAACTCGGATACGCAGCCGTCGAAAAACCGGTCAGCGTCCCTGACCTGCACGCCACTCTGCTCCATCTGCTCGGTATCGACCACCAGCGCCTGACGGTCAAGTTCCAGGGGCTCGACGTTCGTCTTACGGGAATTGCGGGGTATGTGGTCAAAGACATACTTGCTTAACGAGATGAAATTCGTGAAATCCGTGGCCAAATTTTTTTGCCACGAATTTCACGGATTTCACGAAAGCCGCAAGCTCCGGGCAATCCTCCTGGCATCGGGTATCCCGTTCCTGTTGCTGCTTTTCGTCGCCGGCGCACGCGTCCAGCAATCTGAGGTAGCCAGTCGATTCGAAATCCGCGACGAGATGATTCGCGCGCGCGACGGAGTCCGTCTTCATACAAAGATCTTTTTGCCAAAGGAACGGTCCGGCCCGCTGCCGATCATCATGAAGCGCACTCCGTACGGCGTTGAGGGCTCGGCCGGCAATTTCAATGTTCAGCTAAAGGCCCTCGCGGAAGAGGGCTACATCTTCGCTTTCCAGGATATTCGCGGCAAATTCGGATCGGAAGGCACATTCGTCATGCAGCGGCCGGCGCGCGCGTCCGGTGACCGGTCATCGATCGACGAGGGTACCGACACGTACGACACGATCGAATGGATGTTGAAGAATGTTCCGGGAAACAACGGGCGCGTAGGAATGCTCGGCGTCTCCTATGACGGATGGACGACGATTATGGGAGCGCTCGAGCCGCATCCGGCATTGAAAGCAATCTCGCCTCAGGCCTCGCCGGCTGATATGTGGCTTGGTGACGACTTCCATCATAACGGCGCCTTTCGATTGAGTTACGGCTTTGAATATGCGG
>DASXQN010000501.1:0-5287 GCA_036507155.1 Anaerolineales bacterium | reverse complement strand
AGGTTGGTTTCCGCTGCGCGGTGCCGCAACCAAAAGCCATGGCGCCGTTCTGTCAACTCAGTGCCTACATCCCGACCGTCTCGGCCCTGCCGCAGGGACAGTGCCAGGTGCCCGACGTGCAGGTGCGCGGCAACTATTGTTACGTCGGCGACGGCTTCGTGACATTTAACATCTCGGAAGGCGCGACGTATCAAGTCAACCGGGATGATTATGATTGCATTGAAACGTTCGTGGATGGCAAACGGCTGATCACCTGCGAGGGTCCGCGCGCTACCGAGACCAGCATGGAACTCAACGTGTGCAATCCGGCCTGCAGCACCAACCCGGATGTAACGGGCGCCACCCCGACTTGCGATGCCGGTTACAGGCTGGATGCGAACACGGGAACGTGCGTCTACTCGCCGGTGCCGGCTCAGCCGACCGCTGCAGGTTGCCCTCTCGGATACCTGGTGATCGATCGCGGCGGTCAGAAATTCTGTGCGCCGGGACCAGGCGGCGACGGTTTGTGCCCGATCTCGATGTACTACGACAGCTTGTTCGGTGCCTGCGTGTCCTCGACCGGCTCGGCCGATATCCCGTATGGGATCGATAACGCCGATCTCGCGGCCCAGGCGTTCGAGGGCTGCGCGGCGGGCTATGAGTATGACCCTGCCTTCCAGTGCTGCCAGGCCGTGACCGGCGGTGCGTATCCCGGCTGCACGCCCGGTTCGACTTTCGATCTGGGCAAGAAAGTGTGCGTGCCAAGCACGGCGAGAGTCAGCGGTCCCGGCTGTGTCACCGTGCAAGCCACGACGCTGAAGTGCAGCGAGCCCATCGATGTGTGCAGCAAGATCCTGGCAGAGGCGGCCTGCATCCGTTACGCCTATGCCTGCCTATGGAATGAAAAGGCAAATCTCTGCCAATTGAAAAAATAGGTCTCTGTGCATAAGAAACTGGCGCCGACTTGGGAGTCGGCGCCAGTTTTATCATCGGTGGTCGAGTACGCCGTTGCGGGGTTTCGATACGCCGCTACGCGGCTACTCAACCACCGCAACGGCGGTATCGAGACCCTGAATGCCAATCCATCTTTCTTATACTTCCTTCTCAGCCGCGCTCAACGCTTCCTCGAAGATCGTCAGGCCCTGGTCGACTTCTTTCTTGGAGATACTCAGCGGCGGCGCGACGCGGATGACATTCCTGGCGCAGCCGAGCAGCAACAGGCCGCGCTCGAAAGCCAGATCCACGACGCGGTCGCGCAGCGCGTCCGCGTATTCCTTGCTGCGCTTATCCTTGACGAACTCGACGCCGATCATCAGCCCGAGGCCGCGCACCTCGCCGATGCTCGGATGACGCGGTGCGATCTCCTGCAGCGCATCCAGCGTGTACTGGCCCACCTCGGCCGCATTGGCGAGATATTCCTTCTCAATCAGCTCCATTGTGGCCACGGCTGCCGCGCACGCGATAGGATTGCCGCCGTAGGTGTTGCCATGCGTGCCGCGTTCCCAGTCCATGATGGATTTGCGCGCCATGCACACACCCAGCGGCATGCCGGAGGCGATGCCCTTGGCAGCCAGCACCATGTCCGGCTCGACGCCGAAGTGTTCGATCGCCCACCACTCGCCGGTGCGGCCCATGCCGCACTGCACTTCGTCCACGATCAGCAGGATGCCGTGCTCGTCACATAGTTTCCGAAGAGCCGGGTAGAAGCCTGCCGGCGGGATGAGATAGCCGCCTTCGCCCTGGATGGTTTCCACCAACACGCCCGCGACTTCGTCCGCCGGGAGGATGTGGCCGAGGATCTCGTCCTCGATGTAGCGCACCACGGTCTCGCCGTAGTCTTCGCCGCTCTTGCGATCGAGGATGGGGCGGTAGGGATTCGGATAAGGCGCATGCACCACGCCGTTCATGAGCGGATAAAAACCGCCGTGATAACTTGGCTTGGAAGCCGTGAATGTGACCGCGCCCATGGTCCGGCCGTGGAACGCGCCAGTGAAGCCGATGAAGTTGCTGCGCCCGGTGTGATACCGCGCCAGCTTGATGGCGGTCTCCACGGCTTCAGTGCCTGAGTTCGTCATAAACGAGACGGCCTGCTCGTCGAAGGGGGCCACCTCGTTGAGTTTCTCGCCCAGCTCGATCCACTTCTCGTGATAGAAATCGGACGAGATGTGCACGAACTTCTCGGCCTGCTGCTGGATGGCCTTAACCACTTTCGGATGCGCGTGGCCGGTCGAGACGACCGCGATGCCGGCCATAAAATCGAGGTAGCGGTTGCCGTCCACGTCCCACACCTCGGTGCCTTTGCCGTGGTCCATCACGAACGGATAGCTGCGTGGGTAGGACGGCGAGATCACCGCGCTGTCGCGCTTGATCAGGGCGCGGGCCTTTGGCCCGGGTAACTTAATCGGTTCTGCCATTTTCTAACTCCTTCTTAAACCCCCTCTCCCTTTGGGAGACCGGGAGGCGTCCCGTAGCAAAGCGGAGGGAGGGTAGGGGCGAGGGTGAATCCACGCATCATTCAATCGAGCGGCTTTTCGAGCGCCGTCAGGGCGGCTCCTCTTCGTGATGCATCCGAGCCAATGCCAATGCGCCCAACAGACCCGCATCGTCGCCGAGCGCCGCCTTCGTAATGACCAGGTCCTCGAGGTAGCGCGGATGGAACACGCACTTGCGCAGGCTCTCCTGGAATGGCTTAAACAATAGGTCCCCTACCTGTGTGACGCCGCCGCCGAAGATCAGGATGGATGGATCGAAGGTATGCAAATAGTTGGCCACGGCGATGCCAAGATACTCGCCCGCGCGAGCGAAGGCCGAGATGGCCAGCGCATCCCCCTTCAGCGCCTCCTCGGCCACTCGCCGGGCGGACAGGCCCGGGTCCGCGCGCAGCGTGGATTTCGTCCCGGCCGCGAGCTGTGCATTGGCGTAGCTCGCGATCGCAGGACCGGACGCGAACGCCTCGATGTGTCCCGGCCGCCCGCACGAGCACAGCGGTCCATTGGGGTCGACCGTCACGTGGCCGAGTTCGGTGGCAAGGCCGTGGAAACCCTGGATCAGCCGGTCGTGGCTGATGACGCCGCCGCCGATGCCTGTGCTGATCGTAAGGTAGAGAACGTGGCTGTGGCCGCGACCCGCGCCGTACGTCCACTCGCCGAGGCAGGCCAGGTTGGCGTCATTGTCGATGTGCACCGGAACGCCGAAATGCTCAGATAATTTTGATCCGAGCGGAAAATTGACCCATTCGCGGATGTTCGGCGTGGCGAGGATCACGCCCGTGCGCGGGTCCAGCGGCCCGGGTGAGGCCAGCCCGATGGCGGCGACGCGGCCGTCTTTCGGCCAGACCGCCTCGATCGTCTCGGTCAGCCGCTCATACACTCCCGGCTCTGTGGCATGCGATTGCACACGTTGATGATGGATGGGGCTGTTGTTCCCAGGTGCGTACACGGCGGCGCGTATGTGCGTCCCGCCGATGTCCACCGCGATGATGTGCTCCATGTCAGCATTATACTTTGGGGGCTTCAAAGGCCGCAATGGCTTGTGATGTAGCGCGCAACCGGGCTCCTTTGGTCTCAAAGGCGGCACAAACAGCCGACTAGCGGCGCGGGGCAGGCGGGCTTCCGAAGGCACTCAATGTATGCTAGACTTCCGGAATGAACGATCCCCGCATGAAAACGAAAAGCATTCGAGAACAAGCCGGCAGCCTCTTGCGCTGGTTTAGGCCCGGACTCGGCGTCAAGCGCTGGGTGCTGCTCGCCCTGGCGGGCCTGACGCTGCTCGCGGTGGGCTTCGGGATCCTACTCCTGGATCTGTACCGCACCGAATCGACCAACGCAGCCCTGCTGGATTTTCTGTCCTTTGCCTCGCTGCGATTTCTGCCCCGCGAACTGCGTGTGCTCATCTTCGGCGGCTTGGGCGTAGGCATGATCCTGGTCGGGCTCCTGGAATTGAATCGCTCGCTGCTTAGGCCCTTTATCCGGCCCGGCCGCGCGGTTGTGGATGAGTTGGCTTCCTTTCGCCGGCTGAACCGCGGGCCGCGCATCGTTGTCATCGGCGGCGGGCATGGGCTGGCCGCTTTGCTGCGCGGCTTGAAGGAACACACGCATAATCTGACCGCAGTGGTGACCGTGGCGGACGACGGCGGCTCGTCGGGCCGGCTGCGCGAGAGCCACGGGGTCCTGCCTCCGGGCGACATCCGCAACTGCCTCGCCGCGCTCTCCAACGACGAGGCACTGCTGACGCAGCTCTTCCAATATCGATTCAGCAGCGCGCGCGGCGCGACCGGCGGCCTGGAGGGCCATTCGTTCGGCAACCTCTTCCTGACCGCCTTGAGCGATATCACCGGCAGCTTCGAAGAAGCCATCGCGGAATCCGGCCGTGTGCTCTCGGTGCATGGACGCGTACTGCCGTCCACGTTGCACGACGTGCGCATCGTCGCCGATATGAAGCTATCGCATACACTCAATGAAGTGCGTGTGGAGGGGGAGAGCAAGATCCCTGCAATGGAAGGACGCGTTCGCAGGGTCTGGCTTGAGCCCAATGATGCGCCGGCGTTCCCACCCGTTCTGCGTGCGATCCTGGCCGCCGAGATCATCATCGTCGGGCCGGGCAGTTTGTACACCAGCCTGCTGCCCAATCTGCTGGTGCCGGACGTGCTGGCCGCGATCCGCGCCAGCCGCGCCCTGAAGATCTACGTATGTAATATCGCCGCCCAGCACGGGGAGACCGACTCGTATTCGGCGTTGGACCATGTGCTTGCCGTCGAAGAGCATCTCGGCGGCGACCTGTTCGAGATCGTGGTATGCAATGATAACAACGACGAGCGCCTTGCGCGGGACCTGGAGTGGGTCCGCGCCGATGAGCGCACCCGCGCCGACAGCCGCGTCTACACCGCCGATCTGGTCGACGCCAACTATCCGTGGCGTCACGATTCGAACAAGCTGGCGGATACATTGATGGACTTGTACTTCGAGCGCACCGGTCCGCTGGAGAAATGACATGCGCGGGCGGCTCTTAGCCGCCCGCGCATGTCATTGCGAGGAGTCCTTCGCTTCGCTCAGGATAAACTCCGCGACGATCGCGAAGCATCCCGTAGGGAAGCAATCTCGTTGCAACGCTCTCTGGCGTTATCTTGTTGCCGTCTCGCATGATCTGTGCAGCAACAGATGTGGCCCTGTTCCGTTTGCCGGCAGTTGCACTGCCGGCTTTGCGTCGCAGTGCAACTGCGACGCAAACTTCTGGGGCTAAGAGTGCCGTCCGGATCGCGGAGCACGCGCCCGCTAGGGCATCCCGCAGGGAGGCAATCTCGATGCAAGAA
>DASXQN010000500.1:0-8530 GCA_036507155.1 Anaerolineales bacterium | reverse complement strand
AATCGACGATCCGCCAGGAGCCGTCAGAACTGTGAGGATCAATGAGCAGGATAGCCTCTGGTGAGAACTCAAACAATGCCCGAAATAGTTTCTCGCTCTGTTCTTGCGCGGCTTTGGCAATCTGGCGCGCGGATACATCCGTCATCACGCCCTGCCAAAACTGGGGCCGCCCGTCGGCATCATGCACGAGCACCACTTGGTCGTGCATCCAGACCGCGCGGCCATCCTTCGCCAAGAGCCGGTATTCGACGCTCCATGGCACGCCGGTTGTCTTGATATGCTCCACGTCAGCCATCACCGCAGCCCGGTCGTCCGGATGCAGCCTCTTTTCCCACAGTTTTGGATCTTCTAGCCACTCTTTCGGCGTATATCCAAGGACGCTTTCGATCTGCGGGCTGACGTACAGCGAATGGCTCGGATCGTCCGCAGGGTTTATATAGACGATCGTAGGAAGCTGTTCGATCAGCGTTCGGAACTTGGCCTCGCTGCCGAGCAGCGCTTCGTTCGCCTGCAGGCGCTCTGTTCGCACAACTCCCAACAGCAGGCCGACCGCGGAGATCACCAGCAGCAGCAATTGGAGTTCGCCGAGCCGGGCGGGGTCAAAATGCATGCTCCACATCAAAAAGGTGCAGCCAAAATTCACCGCCAGGATGCCGAGGCTGATGCCGCTCAGGCCGTAGTCGAGGGAAATCCAGATCAACGGGACCGCCAGCAGATAAAGAGGATGAAAAGGCTCGAGCGCCGGCACACCGAACACGAGATAAAGTGCGGCCAGCACGCTCACTGCTTGCAGTAGCGTTTTTGCGGTCGGCTGTGAAATCGCCACCCGCCGCCAGGAGCGGCTTGGTCCGCCCGCGGCGAACCGCTTCACCCACGGCATCCCGTGGATCAACAGGGCCGGCGCCACAACCAGCACGCCGATCGTCTCCCCGATCCACCATTCCAGCAGCGCCGCGTTCGATTTTCCGGCCGGGACGACGCCGGCAGCCGCCGAGGCCGAGACCGAGATGATGGCGAGGATGGACGCAACCACCGACGCGGTGAGGATCATCCACAGCACGTCTCGAAGACTCCGCAGCCGCGGATCGACGCGGATCCAGCCCCTCAATATCCCGCTGGCGATCCCATAAACGCCCGAATAGATCGCTGCCCAGGCGATCAGCGTCGGGGCGGGCGCCGGAATATCGTAGATCAGGAAGTTGCTGAGCAGCGAGGCGACGAACACCGCCGGGATGAAGCGCGGCCCGACGGCGAGCAGGAACGCGAAACTAACCCCGGCAGGGGGATACCAGGCCACCACGCCGGGAATTATTTGAAGCTTTTGGGTCAACCAGTCCAGGGAAAGGAACAGCGCCAGATACGCGCCGATGACGAGGGCGGTCCGAACTCCGGACTTTGTTGCGTTCGTGGACGGTAGGATTTGGCTGCCTCGAATGCTGATCTCGGAAGGGACGCTCGATCCCGACGTCCTACGATTCTAGCAGTTTTCCGACGACCCCCGGTTACAAGAAAACAACAGTTCATGAGTGGGTTTTTGGCTCCGCCGGCGATCAGCGGCCGACGATCCCCTGGCGCATTGAAATATCATCGGGCAGCCCGCCGCCTATCTGCTGACACCCCGATCTGCTCGATCAGTTCCCGGACGTCCCACCAGGTGTGGTGCTCGGCCACCATGCCGTCCTCGAGGCGCGCCCACAGAACCCCGGTATAGTGGATCGGCTTTTGGCTTGCTTCGAACTCCTTCCATTTCCCGGTGTGCGTGCCGCGGGCGGTGAAGCGCGCCGCGGCGAGGTCGTCCTCGATCAGGATGGCCTCGAGGGTGTGTTTTAGATCAGGGAAGGCCGCCAGGAATTCCCGGACGAAGCGCTCCACGCTGTGCGCCTGCACGAAAAGCCGGTGCGCCGCGGCGGGGTCGGCCGCGTTCCACATCTCGTGGTAGATGCGGCGTATCAGGGACCGATTATCATTCGTTAAATCATTCATGCTTCACTCTCCTTTGGTTCAACCATGTGCGGGCCCGTTGGCCGAAGGTCCTGGTAAGGCGGGCGTTCCAGCAAGCGCTGGCTTAAATAAATATTTCCGGCCGATGTGGCCGGAAAGTGATGTACAAGCACAACTCGCGGAGATTCGCGGGGCTCTTCCGCTGAAAAGCGGCGAGAGGGTACGCCCGCACAGCGTGTTTGTCAAGGGTGGGAGAGGTTGCGAGCTGCCCGGAGGCGCCGAACTTGCCATTTCAACCCAAATGGAGTATAAATACTCTTGGCCGTTTGAAAAGCGGTCCCCAAGCCCGGTCGACTTCCCAACAGAAAAATAGTAAATTTATCTTTCTCACACGGCAGAGGCCTCGTTTGGGCGGCCTCTTTACGAACTTTAATTGATGCGCCCGCGGCTTGAACGTGAATCGGAAGGAGTAAGACCAGATGGACCGCAACACTAAGCACCCTCTCATCAAACGAATCGCCTTCATCGGCAACTATCTGCCGCGTCAGTGCGGCATCGCCACCTTTACCACAGACCTGTGCGAGGCGGTCGCGCTTGAGTACAAAAACACCTCTTGCATGGCTGTGCCCGTCAACGATACGGAGGCCGGCTACGACTATCCTCCGCGCGTCCGTTTTGAGTTGGACGAGAAGGATGTCGACTCATACCGCCGCGCCGCTGATTTTTTGAACATCAACAACGTTCACATGGTTTCTCTGCAGCACGAATACGGGATATTCGGAGGCAGGGCCGGCAGTCACATCACCACCCTGCTGCGCGAATTGCGCATGCCGGTGGTGACCACCCTGCACACCGTCTTGCGCAACCCGGACCCAGAGCAGCGGCGCGTGCTCGAGGAGGTCGCCTCCCTCTCCGACCGCCTGGTGGTGATGAGCGAGCGCAGCCGCGAATTCTTGATCGATGTATACGGCGTGCCCTCGGATAAGATCGACCTCATTCCGCATGGCATCCCGGACGTGCCCTTCGTCGACCCGAGCTTTCACAAGGATCTGTTCGGCGTGGAAGGCAAGACCGTACTGCTGACCTTCGGTCTGCTCTCGGCGAACAAGGGTATCGAAAACGTCATTTCCGCGCTGCCTGCGATCCTGGAGCGCCATCCCAACGTGGTGTACATCGTTTTGGGCGCGACGCATCCCAACGTGCTGCGCAATGAGGGGGAGACCTACAGGCTGTCCCTGCAGCGCCTGGCGCAGGAAAAAGGCGTGGAAAGCAATGTGATCTTCTATAACCGCTTCGTCGGACTGGACGAGCTCGTGCAGTTCATCGGCGCCGCGGACATCTACATTACGCCGTATCTCGATCCGGCCCAAAGTGTATCCGGCACGCTGGCCTACACGGTCGGCGCTGGAAAAGCCGTGATCTCAACCCCATATTGGTACGCGGAGGAGATGTTGGCGGATCAGCGCGGCGTCCTGGTGCCGTTCCGCGACCCCGGCGCCCTCGCTGCGCAGGTCATCGATCTTCTGGATAATGAAGCCCGCCGGCACGCCATGCGCAAGCAAGCCTACTTGTATGGACGCGACATGGTTTGGCCGCAGGTTGCGCGCAGCTATATGCACACCTTCGAACGTGCCCGCGCCGAGCGCCGACATTTTGCACAGGCAGACTTTGCGGTCAAGCCGCTCGACAAGCGTCCGCAGGAACTACCGGTTCTCAAACTGGATCATTTGGAACACCTCACCGATCAGACCGGCATACTGCAGCACGCCACATTCACCATCCCGAATTATCGCGAGGGCTATACCACCGACGATAACGCGCGCGCCTTGATGGTCAGCGCGTTGTTGGAGGAGCTGGGCGAGGACCCCGCGGTGGAGTTGGCGAATCGTTACCTGGCATTCCTGTGGTACGCGTTCAATCCCCAAACCAAGGGTTTCCGCAATTTCATGGACTACCAACGCCAGTGGATCGAAGAGAATGGCTCGGACGACAGCCACGGCCGCGCCTTGTGGGCGCTCGGCACGGTGCTCGGGCGCTCGAACACGCCGGCGCTCCACAACATGGCCGGCCGCATCTTCGAACAGTCCCTGCTGGGGATCCTTAAGACGACCAGCCCGCGCGCCTGGGCCTTCGCGCTCATCGGCATCCATGAATATCTGCAACGCTTTGCCGGTGACCGGCGCGTTGGCCAGGTGCGGGAAGAATTGGCGGGCAAGCTCCTGACGCTTTACCGCGCAAATCGTACCGACGATTGGCGCTGGTTCGAGCAAAGCCTCACCTATTGCAACGCGGCGCTGTCGCACGCGATGCTCTTATGCGGCGAAGCGATGCCCAATCCCGAAATGGCAGAGGTCGGATTGGAATCACTGCGCTGGCTCGCAGAATTGCAGCACGCCCAGCCGGATGGTGGGCACTTCGTGCCGATCGGCTCGAACGGTTTCTATCCGCAGGGTGGCGAACGCGCCCGCTTCGACCAGCAGCCTGTGGAGGCCCAGGGGATGGTCTCAGCAAGCCTGGAGGCTTACCGCCTGACGGGCGAGAAGTATTGGCGAAAAGAGGCGCGTCGCGCCTTCGAATGGTTCCTGGGGCGCAACGACTTGAACCTGCCCCTCTACGACGCAACCACGGGCGGCTGCCGCGACGGCCTGCATCCCGATCGTCCCAATGAGAATCAGGGTGCAGAATCAACGCTGGCATTCCTGCAGGCACTGGTCGAGCTCCGGCTCGCCGAACATACCATCCACTCAGGTGAACACATTGTCAATGAACCATCAACTTTCACAGCTCCTGCTCCGGCACACAGACAATCCTATCCTGAGCGCCACGAACTGGCCGTACCGGGTAAATAGCGTCTTCAACCCCGGCGCCACGCTGCTGGCGGACGGCACGACGCTGCTCCTATGCAGAGTGGAGGACCGGCGGGGAATTTCTCACCTGTGCGCGGCGAGATCCGCCAATGGGATCGACAACTGGGTGATCGATCCGCAGCCAACCCTCGTTCCCGACGCTGAAGCGCACCCCTCGGAGCTGTGGGGCATCGAAGATCCTCGCGTCACCTACATTCCCGAATTGAAACAATATGCCGTGGTGTACACGGCATATTCGCCCGCGGGTCCCGGGGTTGCACTGGCCCTCACGCAGGACTTCTCCCATTTCGATCGCTATGGTTTGATCATGCAGCCTGAAGATAAGGACGCGTGCCTCTTGCCGCGCCGCATCAACGGACACTGGGCGTTGATCCATCGTCCCGTCAGCGCGACGGCGGCCCACATGTGGATCTCTTACTCGGACGATCTCCGAAACTGGGGTAGCCATACCTTGATGATGGAAGCCCGCCTGGGCGCCTGGTGGGATTCGACCAAGATCGGACTGTCGCCGCCGCCGATCGAAACGAGCGAAGGCTGGCTGGCGATCTATCACGGCGTCAAGCTTAACGCCGCCGGAGCGCTGTATCGCCTGGGCCTGGCGCTGTTCGATCTGGAAGCGCCGGAACGCTGCATTAAGCGCAGTTCCGAGTGGTTCTTCTGCCCTGAAACGTCGTACGAGCGCCGCGGCGATGTGGACAACGTGGTCTTCCCCTGCGGCTACACTCTCGCACCGGACGGCGATACCCTGCGAGTCTATTACGGCGCTGCGGACACCAGCATCGCCATGGCCACGGGCAGCGTGAAGTCGATGCTTGAATGGCTGCATCAGCAAGATTGAGCCCGAATGCGCAGACCTCCGAACTTCACAACTTCGGGGGTCTTTTTCTAGCGCGCTGCTTACCGCCGCGGATTTTTTCCGGGACGATCTCGATCGGATCCAGCAGAAGTCAAGATCTTGTAATCAAAACCGAGGCGTAGGAACCCTCCGCCTCGGTTTCTCCTAATTGGTGAAGCTGTTGCGCCTGGCTTCTTCCCTTGCCTCGGCCATCACCGCCACCATCGGTGCTGTTTCGATGGGCAGGGAGTTTTCCACTTCAAACACGGCTGCCACCTCTTTCCGCTGCAGCCGCGCCGCTTCTTCTTCGGTGGCTTCCCGGTCCGCCCAGCGGATGAGCTGGCCCTTCGGCGCTCGCTGAAGCGGCGCACCACAGAGCTTACCGGAATTCAGGTCGTAGGCGTTGTAGCTCACGATCTCGTGATCCACATCGAGGATCTCCCGGGCCGTTTGCTGGCCGCTGTTCACGAAGCACATGCCAGCTCGAACGTCTCGTCTTGCCAACATTTTTCTCCTTTCTCGATTCAGGAAAGACAGAATTTTACAAGACTTTGACTGGAAGATCCGCGACGACTCCCCTGCGAGTTTCCTGAGAGTTGCCTCACGAAACATTTAGATAGGACTCATTCGCCGTGCTCCTCCGGCGGCCGGATCGTCCGGAAGGCGCGGTACAGGCTGAGGTCATACACGATCTTAAGGCCGCCGGCCAGCAGGAAAGGCAGGTTGAAGAGGGCCGGCACGCTCATCAGGACGCCGGTCAGCGCGGGCGCGAAGGTCGCGCCCACCGAACGAGCGATGGCGGTCACTCCCGAAGCGGCGGCGCGCTCATCGGGCGCGACCACGGCCATCGTGTAGGATTGGCGCGTCGGCACGTCCATTTGCGAGATACTGAATCGCACCAGCAGCAGCCCGATCGCAAGCGGCAGGTTCGGCATCCACGGGATCAACATCAGCAATATGTTTGAGGGGAGATGCGTGAAGACCATCGTGTTGATTAGCCCGAACCTGCGCGCGATGCGCGCGGCCGATAGGGCGGATATGCCGGCGAAAATGTTCGCGCCGAAGAAGATGCTGCCGAGCGCGCCCTCGTCCACGCCGAATTTCAAATGGAACCAATACGCCATCATGCTCTGCAGGATCAACCCGCCGGCAAAGGCGTCCAGCGCGAACAGAGCGCTCAGCCGGAACACGACGTCGCGCGAGCGGTGCAGGCCCAGGACGCGCTTGAGGTCCACCGGATGCGGATCGCGTACGACCTCGACGCGCTTCGAGAGACCGAGAAACAGGACCAACAGCACGCAACCTCCCAGGCCGTAGCCTGCGAGCACGACCCGGTATGACTCCAGCGCGGATAGCCCGCCCGCTTGCAAATACTCCGCAAGCCAGCCGCCGGCCAGCGCACCCAGCGCGGTGGCGAACGAACCGGCCAGGTTGTACCACGCGAAGACCTGTGTGCGATTTTCATCCGGCACGAGTTGGCTGAGAGCGGCCTGCTCCACGGACAGGAACGGACCGATCTCGTTGCCGCTTGGGCTGATCACGCCCAGGATGGCGGCCGCCATCAGCAGGATCGGATCATGCGTCACGAGGAAGACCGCGCCCGCGCCGATCATCAACAGCGCGCCCAGCAGCAGGGTCCGCTTGCGGCCGAGCCGGTCTGCGCTGGTCGTCAGCCACAGCGAAATGCCGGCATCGCCCGCCAGCGTCAAACTGAAGAGCAGTCCGGTTTGTTCCTCGCTGAGACCGGATTGGATCAGATACAGCGCCAGTATGACGGAGAGGAAGCCGTAACAAAACAGGCGAACAATACGGGTTGTGAATAGGACGCGAATGTCGGAGCGGTGCATGCGCGCTTATTGTACGGGATTGCGCGGAAAAATGTCCGCCGGATATTAACGCAACGAACAGAGTCGCGAGAGGCGAAGTGATTCCTCCGCTTCTTGCGACTCTGCCCGCGAAAAATGCCGGCGGTTTGCCGCGCAGATGACGCTTTATGGCGTGCTGGTTGGAGTAAGAGTGAAAGTTGCCGTCGCGGCGGCCGGCGTCGTGCCTGTCGCGCCGCCGATCACGATCACGACCGTCAACGCGTCGCCGAAGTACAAACCGGCAGCGTCGGACATTCGCCAGGTCGCGGAGATTACGCCGGTCTTGTCGGTGGGCGCGGTCATCGGGACGGAGAGCTGGGTCGCGCTCCCTGTCGCGACCGCCTGCGAGATGACGACCGTCTGTCCGCCCATCGCGTCCCCGCCGACCAGCGCGAACTTAAAGCCCGGGGCCCATGGGCATGATCCGTTGTTTTGAACCTCCCAGGTCTTCGTAAAGATTTGGCCCGGAGTCATGGGCGTGTTGTCGGGGATGCTCACATCTCTAACATACACAAGCTTATTGCAGCTCGTAATCGCCGCGCCGGCCGGAGGCGCGGTCGAACCGAACGGTGTTCCCAACGCCAGCGTCGCGAAGCGCGTGGCCGTCGGCATCGGTGTGGACGTCGCTGTCGGGTTGGCGAGCGCGGTCGCCGTCAGGCCCGACGCGAAGGTCTGCACGGCCTGGGTCTGGATCTGTTCCACGCTGATGGTAGGCGTTGCGTCGGCTTCGCTGCTCCCGCAAGCGCTGACCAACGCGCTGATGAGCAGGAGCACGATCATGACTGGTGGGAATTTATGCATCATTTGTCCTTTCGCCCTCACTGAAACGAAACGTAGGTTTTATTTCAGCAAGCCGCCATTCTACCCGAGGCTGTGCGTGTGTTCGGCAAGCGGCCCATATTTATTAACTATCTCTAATGCTCGGATGTTCTGCACCCATCGTTTGCACATTGCATGCGCATAGTGTACAATTCTTCTACAAAGGAATCGCTCATGAATGCAATTGAAGTATCGCATCTCCG
>DASXQN010000499.1:0-14118 GCA_036507155.1 Anaerolineales bacterium | reverse complement strand
TGCATTGGTCCTGCATGCTGTTCGCGAGGCTGACCTGCATGTTCGTGCCAAACGCGTGATCGAATGCGAATTCCATGAGTTCCCAAAAAATGGCGGCGGTGCTGGTCAATGCGATTGGCGGCGCCGCCAAGCTGAGTCGGTCCAGGACCGCGATCCAACGTTCGCGCTGCATGTAAGCGAGCGCTCGCGAGCAGGCGATCGCGAGCGAGGCGCCGCCGAGTAGATGGAACGGCACATCCAGGTGGGGGAATCCGGCATAGAGGTTCAAGAGCCTCGACGCGATCAGATGGCAGGCGAGCACAAAAGTGGGAAACGAAAAGCAGCGCGCGATTCTCGGGATGTGTTTCACTTTTCTGTTCCTGCGCATGGGTTAATGTGTGCCGGGTACAATTATCCGCACTGATCCCATCTATAAACATCTGGAGCTATCAGACTTTATCAAAATGGATATCACACTTGCATTGGGCGGCGGTGGAGCGCGAGGCAATGCCCATATTGGCGTCCTGCGCCGCCTCGTCAAAGAAAAATTTCGGATCCGGGCCGTGGCGGGCACCAGCTTCGGCGGTATTGTCGCGTCCATGTTCGCGGCCGGCTACAGCCCGGACGAGATCGAAGAGATCTTCATTAAGGTAGATCAGTCGCGCCTGTATGATCGGCGGCCGGGCGACGGCCCGTCCCTGTACGGCTTGACGGGCGTCAGCGCGTGGCTGGAAGAAGTGCTCGGTGATCGTGTGTTTGCGGATCTCAAGCTCCCGTGCGCGTTGACCGCGGTGGATCTGCAAAGCGGCGAGGAAGTGGTCCTGGGGGCTGGAAACGTGCGGGAGGCTGTCTTATCGACCATCGCGCTACCCGGCATTTTCCCGTCGGTGCATACGAACGGTTGGGAGCTGGTAGACGGCGGCGTGCTCAACCCCGTCCCTGTATCGGTGGCGCGCGGCCTGGCGCCGAATCTGCCGGTGGTGGCCGTGGCCCTGAACCTGCCCATGAAATCACCGGGCAAGGCTTGGCCCGTGCCATTGCCCAGGCTATTTCCGCGCACGCTCGCCGCGCGCCTGAATAGGTCCAATTACGCGCGCGCCTTCGAGACCTTCGTGCGCTCGGTGGATATCGGAGGCAGGGCGGTCGCGGAGTATCGCTTAGCGGTGGACAAGCCCGAGGTCATCATCCGGCCCGACGTGGGCGACATCCAGACGCTGGATCGCGTCAATGTCGCGGAGGTGGCGCTGCGCGGCGAAGTGGCGGTGGAAGCCGCGCTGCCTGCCCTGCGACGCGCGGTCTCGTGGCCGGCCCGGCTGAGCCGCCGCGTGAGCCAGGTCACACCATGAAGCGCGATCTGCGCAAGTACGCGACTCAGACCAACGTGCGGCTGATCGCCGGCGCGGCCTTGCTGCTGCTTGTCGTCGGCCTCGGATTGATCTGGTTGATCTACGGCGGCGGTGGGGCGTCGCTTGGCTTCTTCTGTATCCTGGCCGGCCTCGCACCGGTGGTGTTGATCGTCCTGGTTTTTTATGCGATCGAGTGGATCCTGAAAAATGCGCGGCCCAAATGATACGGAATTAGTCACCTTCGAAGGCTGGACGCTGCGTGTGCGCTCCGTTGCCGCCCCGCCGACCCGCGTGCTGTTGCTGATTCACGGCTTCAAGGGCGATGAGAATTCGATGTGGGTTTTCGCTCGCGATCTACCGGGTGATTATCTCTTGGTCGCGCCGCGCGCGCCGTATGCAGTCAGCGACGGGGGATTTTCCTGGCGGGAGCCGCCGGAGGAAGTAGCTGGGTTGGATCAGGATTCCGAGAAGGCGAACGCCGGCTTCGTGCTTTCGGCTGACGACTCCAGCACCCTGCCCAGCCTTGCCATGTTCGAACCCGCGGTGAACAGGCTTCTCGAATTTGTGGACTCATTCGGCGGCTCTCGCGGAGTCGATACGACACAATTCGACGTGATGGGATTTAGCCAGGGCGGGGTTATGACAAGTCTGTTGGCCCTGCTTCACCCCGACCGCGTCAGGAAGGCCGCTGTCCTCGCCGGTTTTCTCCCAAGGCATGTGGAACCGCTCATTGCCAGTCGGCCCCTGGTCGAAAAATCGATTTTTGTCACGCATGGCACCAGCGATGATCGAGTTCCTCCGGAACTTGCCCGCCGCTCCATCGCCTTACTCGAACAGGCTGGTGCGAAGGTCACGTATTGCGAAGATGATGTCGGGCACAAGGTCAGCTCGACCTGCCTCCGTGCTTTGAAAGCTTATCTCCAGGATTGAGCCGGTGCGGATGCGCGGATTTCTTTACGCGCGAGATCTGCATGCGCACCGTCACGCGCTCGCACCGGGGAGTACGATGAGTCATCACTAATCTGTGCGTTGACGCTCTTTTTGTTTACGGGTATCCTTATCCGAGAATTCCACCGTCTTCGAGAGACATCCCAAAATGAAATCCCATTATTCGCGTCGCGACTTTCTCAAACTGGCCGGATTGGGGCTCGGGAGCCTGGCGTTTCAATCGCCGGACCGCCTGCGTCCGCTGCCGCAGTTTCCCGCCGGCGACAGCCTGGGCCGCGTGCTGGCCAAGGTCGATGTAAAGGCCGCGCCGAATGACGATATCAACACGCCGACGGTGAGCACATTGTATGAAGATGCCGTCGTGGAGTGGGCCCGGGAAGTCGTGCCCTCCCGCGGCCTGTTCAATGTCACCTACATTAACCAGCGCTTTGTAGAGACCCCTGGCGGCTTCATCCGGTCATCTTTCGTGCAGCCGGTGAAGAATTCACCCAACGCGCCGCTGACCGCAATGCCTGAAGGCAAGACGGGCTTCTGGGCCGAGGTCACCGTTCCGTTCGTCGACCTGATTCTCGACGGCCCAGCCATCTCGCCATGGGTCAAAGACAGGATCGTCTACAATTTGCCGCCCCGCTTGTATTACAGCCAGATCGCCTGGATCGATCAGATCCGTGTGGATGGCGCCACGACTCTGTATCGTTTTAATGAAGATCCCGGCCATGGTTACGGATACGGCGATATCTTCTGGGCGGACGGCGCGGGATTCCGGCCGTTGACGCAGGACGACGTGTCGCCGATCAATCCCGAGGTGGACCCGGCCATCAAGAAGGTCTACGTGGACGCCACCTCGGAATATCAGACTCTGCAGTGCTTCGAGGGTACGACCGAGGTTTATTTTTGCAGGATCTCGACCGGGTACAAGTCGGAAAACTTCGCTACGCCGCTCGGCGAACAGACCACATGGCGAAAAGCTCTGTCGATCCATATGGCCGGCGGCACCACCGGCGCTGGATTCGACACCCCCGCCATTCCCTGGACCACTTTGTTCAATCCGGCCGGCATGGCTGTCCACGGCGCTTTCTGGCACAATGATTTCGGCACACCGCGTTCGCACGGTTGTGTAAATGCCCATCCCGAGGACGCCAAGTGGGTCTTTCGCTGGACCAATCCGAATGTGACTCTCGAACAGAGCGACATCACGCTCGAATGGCCGAACGGCGGCACGCACGTGATCGTGGACGAAGAGCGGGTCTAGCCGATGGATATTTCGAACATCACGCTCGGCCTGGCGATGCTGGCAGGGCTGGCATCCTTTCTTTCGCCCTGCGTGTTCTCGCTGGTGCCGGCGTATGTGGGATACCTTGGCGGCCGCGCGGCCGGCGGCGAAAATACGGCTGCCCACCGCTGGGTCACATTTTCGCACGGGCTGGCCTTCGTACTTGGCTTCAGCATAATATTCGTCCTGCTCGGCGTGGCTGCTTCGGCAGCCGGCCGATTTCTGTTCGACCTGCGCTTCTGGCTGGCCAAGATCGGCGGGCTGGTCGTGATCATTTTTGGCTTGCATATGGTGGGGGTATTTCGGATCCCGTTCCTGGAATACGACACGCGCGTCACTACCGCACCGGACCGCAAATGGGGCTACCTGTCCTCGGTGCTGATGGGCGTTTTCTTTTCGGCAGGCTGGTCGCCTTGCGTTGGTCCCGTGCTCGGCGCGATCCTGACGCTGGCCGTAAACGGCGGCTCCTTGACGCTCGGCGCAGCGCTGCTCAGCGCGTACTCGGCCGGTTTGGCGATTCCCTTCCTGGCGGCCGCGCTCGGGATCGGCTGGGTCTCGACCACCCTCAGCAAGTACGGAAAGGTCATGCACTACGTGGAGATCGTGATGGGGGTGATCCTTGTGGCTGTGGGCATACTGCTTTTCAGCGGAATCTTTGAGTTGATCGCGCAGCGGGGACAATTTTTCTATTTCGACTTTGGGCTTTAAACGAACGGGGCATAGTTTTGTTGACCATTACGTTATACACGCGTAAAGATTGCCCGCCGTGCGACCAGGCGCGGTCAGACCTGTTGTCCCTGCAGGATCAATTCCCGCACCGTCTTGTTGAAGTTGATATCGACGACGATCCACTGCTGATAGAAAAATATAAGGACCTGGCCCCCGTTGTTGAGACAGGACCGTACAGCCTGAAGGCGCCGTTCAGCCGGCAAAATCTGCAAATGACGCTCGGCGCGGCGGTCGACCGCCGCGGACAACTGGAGAAGATCGGCGGCGCGGCTTTCGAGAAACGCGTGCAGCGGGGCCAGGTCTTTAGCGGCGCGGACCGGCTGTGGCTGTGGTTCTCACGCCATTACCTGATGGTCTTCAACATCTTCATATTCTTATACGTCGGCCTGCCGTGCGTCGCGCCGACGCTGATGAGGTCCGGTTCGGTGATTCCTGCCCGCGTGTTGTATAAGATTTACAGTCCTTTATGTCACCAATTCGGATTTCGCTCGTTCTTCCTGTTTGGCGAGCAGGCGTACTATCCGCTTTCGGAAGCCGGTCTGCATGGCGTGAAGACATTCGAGCAGATCACCGGTTTTGAAGGTTTGGAAAACCCGTCCAGTTTCTCCAGATTGCAAGCCCGCGAATTCATCGGGAATGAAACGGTCGGTTACAAGGTAGCGTTGTGCGAACGGGATGTGGCGATTTACGGGGCAATGCTGCTGTTCGGCCTTTTCTTCGCGCTCAGCGGCCGCCGGCTCGGACCGCTGCACTGGCTGCTGTGGGTGCTGCTCGGCCTCGGCCCGATCGGCCTCGACGGATTCTCGCAGTTGTTCAGCCAGTTTAATTGGCCGTGGCTGGCATCGCTCATCCCATACCGTGAGAGCACGCCGTTCTTGCGCGTGCTGACCGGTGGTCTGTTCGGCTGGATGACTGCCTGGTATGCATATCCATACATCGAAGAATCGATGCGTGAGACGCTTGAGTTTTTCCTCAAGAAGAGCGCCATCGTGCAATCCGGGGACTGATGCCTTTCTCCGAACAGGGCGATATTCGCTATTTCACCTTTGATAGTTTTCCGGCGACCGTGATCCACGGCGTCGTCTCGCGGCGCGGCGGCGTCAGCCCGGCGCCGTGGGAGTCGCTCAACGTCGGCGGGACGGTGGGGGACGAGCCGCGGCGCGTCCAGAAGAATCGCGCCCGCACCTTCGAGGCGCTCGGCCGCAAGCTCGCCTCGCTCTACGACGTCTGGCAGGTCCACAGCGCGGACGTCGTCTGCGCGGACGCGCCGCGCGACCCGGCAACCGAGTTGGTCCAGGCCGATGTCGTCCTTACCGATCGTCCGGAGGTCACGCTTTACATGCGTTTCGCCGACTGTGTTCCGATCCTGCTTCACGATCCAAAGAAGCACGTGATCGGCATCGCGCATGCCGGCTGGCTGGGGACCGTGCGCGGCGTCGCCCGCGCCGCCGTGGAGACGATGGTCTCGCGCTACGGGAGCAAGCCCAAAAACATTCTCGCCGGTATCGCCGCCTCGATCGGCCCGGACCACTATGAGATCGGCCCGGATGTCCGCATGCAGATCCAGGAAGCTTTTGGGCCGCACGCAGATGGACTCCTACAAACCCGCAAGCGCCGCACGTATCTCGACCTTTGGGCGGCAAACGCGCTTCAACTGCAGCAAGCCGGCGTTGAGGCTATCGAGCAGGCGGGCCTGTGTACTGCCTGCCACCTCGACGACTGGTTCTCGCACCGCGCCGAGAAGGGCAAGACCGGCCGCTTCGGCGCATTGATCGGCCTGCAATCGTAAACGGACGCGACGGCATGCTCAGCTCTTTCTCACCACGGCACCAAGTTCTTAAGGCACAAAGAAACCCCAGCTTTGTGCCTTTGTTTTTTAGGTTACGGCCCCGGTCTTATTGCTTTGAGCGTGGCGAGTAGGATAAAGACATGCCCGATCTTGTCTCCTCCATTCGAGAACGCTATCTCCAAACGCAGGAGCGCATTGACGCGGCCGCGCGAGCAGCCGGCCGGGACGTGTCCGAGGTGCGGCTGGTGGTCGTCACCAAGTCTCAGCCGGTTGAGGTTGTACAAGCTGCAGTCGACGCGGGCGTGCGAATCCTGGGTGAGAATTATCCCGAGGAAGGTGTAATGAAAATCCAATCTGTGCGTGAGGCTTCTGCGGTAGAATGGCACATGATCGGCCATGTGCAGAGCCGCAAAGCCGGGTTGGTGGCCGCGAATTATCATATGATGCACTCACTGGACGGACAGAAACTGGCGGAGCGCCTTGACCGCTTCGCAGAGCCGAACGGGCGCCGTCTGGCAGTACTGCTGGAGTTCAATCTGGGTGCCGAAGAATCAAAATACGGATGGCCGGCGCAGGCAGAATCTTCGTGGGATAAGCTGGCTGGAGAGCTCGAGCCCGTGCTGACGCTCCCAAACTTGCACGTGCAGGGATTGATGTGTATGCCGCCGCTCGGCGAAACCGCGGAGGCTTCGCGCTCGTATTTCCGGAAGCTGCGTGCGCTGCGGGATTTTCTCAGCAAACAATTCCCCGGAACGAACTTGACACAACTTTCCATGGGCACCAGCGCCGACTTCGAGGTGGCTGTGCAAGAAGGTTCCACTCTCGTGCGGGTCGGCACTGCCATCGTCGGATCCAGGTCGAACTGAAGAGGCCGCATGGATCTGTTGATCGTCGCTCGAATCGTTCAAATGATCGCCCAAATTCTCATATGGACTGTTTTCGCCTCGGCCCTCTTGTCATTCATCCTCGCGCCCTACCATCCGGTACGCGAGGCGCTTGATCGCATCCTGGAACCGATGCTGGCGCCCATCCGGCGCATCCTGCCCGCCACGGGAATGTTCGATTTCAGCCCCTTGGTCCTCGTCATCATGATCGCATTGGTCTCCGGCCTTCTCGTGACCATCTTGCGCTCACTGTGAGGTGTGGAATGACCAAACGCAAATTCCATCTGCACGACGGAAAACGCGGGTCGGCTCTGGCGGTGAGAGTGACGCCCAGGGCCAGCGCCAACAAGATCGTCGAGCTCATGAACGATGGTACGGTGAAGATCCACATCGCCGCGCCACCGGTGGACGATAAGGCCAACCAGGAACTGATCAAGTTCCTCGCCGATATCCTCGGCGTGACGAAGAGCCGGCTCGAGATCGTGGCGGGACTGACCGGACGGGACAAGCTGATCTCGGTTCTGGATATGGAAGCCGAAGCAGTGCACAAGCGCATCCTGGCGTACTTGGGATGATCGTTCCAGCCGAAAATTAAGCCTTCTTCTACCATGTAGAAGAAGGCTTTTTGTTTTGGGAAAGGTTCGCGACTGTGCTAATTTCCAGGAGCATACAACCTGCGGTAGATCGCGTAGTACTCGTAAATACCTCGAATGTAGTTGCGGGTCTCCTCCGGGCGGACAACCTCCAACAGCAGGTCAGGATCACCGCCTGAGAGTCCCTGCCAGGCTTGCGCGTTGCCGGGCCCGCCGTTGTAGCCGGCCAGCGTTGCGGAGATATCGCCGCCCACCAGGTCTCGGATATACGCGAGGTAAAAGGTCCCGAAGCGGACGCTCACGTTCGGCCGGTACAAGTCCTCGGGCTTGAATTCGAATGGCCAGCCAAGCTTATTGGCAATCTCGGCGCCGGTCGCCGGCACGACCTGCATCAGGCCATGGGCGTTCTGCGTCGAGCGCACAAAGCCTTCGAACAGACTCTCCTGCCGCACAATGCTAAAGATGAAGAGCGGATCAAAACCCTCGGCTTGCGCGTCGGGGATGATGAGCTCGGAATAATACAAGCCGTAGCGCACGTGACTGAAATACGGCGGCGCCATCAATGATTCGATTTGTTCGTCCATGCCGCCCAGGGTAAGCGTTTGGCGGAGGGCCGTGATCGCGGGCCGATACATTCCCAGATCAAGCAAGAAATTGCCGAGGCGATAACTATCAGCAGGGTTGGTGCTTACGGCTTCGCGCAGGCTCTCGAACTCGAGGCGCGCCTCATCGTATAAGCCGAGATGCCAGAACTCGAGCCCCCGCACGAAGCGCGCGTCCCCTGCCAGCGCGCCGGGCCCGGTCAGATCGTAATCGGCGGGCAAGTTGAAAGTCAGCCGCACCCACGAGTCCGCGGCGGGGCGTTCGCTGAGATAGTCCACCGACAGGTTGGCGGCGGTTGGCGCCTCGAACGGCGCGCGGCCGATGACCAGGTCGCGGGCGCGTTCGCTGTAGTAGCCGCCTGGATCGGTGCCCTGTCCTTGCTGCAGTGCGGTCTGCGCGGCCGTGGCGTCGCCCAGTTGCAGCTGCGCCTTGCCCATCCATAAGTATGCGCGTGCCCGGTCCTCGGGCGCGAGCGCGAGAGCGAGGCTACGGGTGAAGGCGTCGCGTGCGCCCGCGTAATCGCCCTGGCGATAGCGCACGATGCCCGCTTGAAAAATCCCCGTCGGTGCTTCCGTGCTGCCTGGATACTCATTCGCCACGCGCTCCCAGGTGTGGGCGGCGTCGTCGAGACGGTTATCGCGTTCGAGGATGCGCGCGGCCGTCATCAGATATTCTGGCGCCAGGCTGGAATTCGGAAAGATGGTTACATAGTCCACGAGAGTTTGTGCGGCCTGGTCGTAGAATCCGAGATAAGCCCACTGCAGTGTGGCTTTATCGTCCCAGGCTTGGGGCCAATTGGGATGTCCCGAGTAGTTGGCGATGAAGTAGGTAAGTTCGTCGACGGCCGGCTGGTGCTGACCAAGCTCGCGCAGCGTCAGTGCGCGGTAATAATGTGGCGTGCCGTCGTTGACCGGATTGTCGGCAATGTAGCGATCAAATGCGACCAGCGCGACGTCGTATTGCGCGGCGTAGTAATCTACAATACCGCGGTCGAGGTCGCTGACCGTGACCTCTGCATTGACCAATTCGACCAGGCTCAGATAGGAATAATACGAGAGCGGATAACTCTCAACGGCCCGGCGAAACTTCTCATACGCCGCGTCATTCTGCCCCTGAGCCTGATACGCGAGCCCGGAGAGGTACGCCGCCTGGGCCTTTAGGTAGTCGTTGGTGGTGCGGGCCGCGATGCCATCGTAGATGGCCAGGGCGTTGGCATAATCGCCAAGTTTTGCGTCCGTCTGCGCGGATTTCAGATCGACCAGTATCGCGTCGTCGAGGCGCGGGGCCTGGATCGCGGCCGCATACGCGGCCAGCGCGTCGCCGTAACTTTCAGCCTCAAACAGGGCATCACCGCGCAACTCTTGAATGTAAGCGTCCAGCACGCCCGGTCGCAACACCAGATAAGTTTGCCAGGCGGCAGCAGCCTCGAGATATAGGCCGGTCTCGTAATCGATCTGGCCCTGCAGGAAGTGCGCGTCGGTGAGATGGACCGAGTCCGGAAATTCGTTGATCAGGGACGACAGTGAAACCAGCGCGTCCTGCAGACGGCCATCGCTGTAGAGCGTGCGCGCCTCGCCCCACTTGGCCGCTGCGCGCACGGCGTCGTCCGACGAATCGCGATAGGCGGTCTGAAAGTGTGCCAGCGCGGTTTCGTAGTCGCCGATAAAGAGCGCGCTTTCGCCGGCTTGCACGCGCACGATCGGGACGGGCGTGGCTGTAGCGGTGGGTATAGGCGAGGCCGTCAGTGAAGGCGCCGCGCTCGGAGTGAGCGTCCAGCCTGGCGGGATGGTCGGGAGTCCGCAGGCTGAGATAACGGTCACCAGCCAAAAGCCGAGAAGGAGGCGAAGGGGGGATTTCATCCGCACTTTTATAATGGTAAACGGAGGGTGTGTCAATGACCCCCTAATGCTGCTATCAGAAAGTAGATTTCTGATCGCAAATGGTTATAATCCGTGCATGTCCCTCCTGCAATTTGCAGAATCCAGTTCCGAGTCCGATCTTCGCCGGGCATTGGTGGAGTGCGGCCGCATTTGCTACGAACGCGGCTTGATGGTGTCCAATGACGGTAATTTGTCAGTTCGCCTGGACGACGAAGCCATTCTCATTACGCCATCCGGCGTGTCCAAGGGCCGCATGTTTGAGGATGATCTGCTCATCCTTGATTTGGAGGGCAATGTGCGCGCCGCTCTGCATGGCCGCTCGCCATCGTCTGAAACTCCCATGCACCTCGAGGCCTATCGACAGCGGCCAGACGTGCGCGCCGCGATCCATGCTCATCCTGTGTTCGCGACGGCGTTGAGCGTGGCGGGAATGGAATTTCCATCGGATGTGCTCCCGGAAGTGGTGCTTACATTGGGAGAGGTACCGACAACTCCTTATGCAACGCCATCATCCGACGAGGATGCCGAGGCCGTGCGCGAGCTGATCCGCACACACAACGCGATCCTGCTTTGCCAGCATGGCAGCCTGACCGTGGGCGCACATCTGGAGGAGGCGCTGATCCACCTCGAGCGCATTGAACATGTCGCCGAAGTATTCTGGCGGGCACAGGCGCTCGGCGAGGTAAAGCGGATTCCCCCCGAAGCGCACCGGCGCCTGTCGGAGATGCGCAGCAGGTTTGCTTCCAAATAAGGCAACATGCGAAGCGTTTTTTGGGAAGCTGGCCAACTCAAGATGATCGACCAGCGCCGGCTGCCCGTGTCGCTGGAGATCGCGGCGTACCATGATCACAAGTCCGTCGCGCGGGCGATCAAGGAGATGGTGGTACGCGGCGCACCCGCCATCGGAGCCGCCGCCGCGTTCGCACTCGCGCTGGCGGGATTCGAATCCGCTTCGCCCACCGCCTCGGGCCTGCTCGCCGACCTACAGGCTGCTGCGGCGGCCCTGAAGTCCGCGCGACCCACCGCGGTCAACCTGGCCTGGGCTGTGGAAAGGGTGATGCAGCGCGCGGAGTCGTTCGAAGGCTCCGCCGACGATATGCGCGAAGCCGTGCTCGCGGAGGCCCAACGGATTGCCGACGAAGATGTGGAAATCAATAAGCGCATGGCGGAGCACGGCGCGGCCTTGATCGACGACGGCGATACAGTTATTCATCACTGCAATACCGGTGCACTGGCAACGGTCGATTGGGGCACCGCGCTCGGCGTGATCCGCATGGCGCACCAACAGGGCAAACGGGTGCATGTCCTGGTGGACGAGACCCGCCCACGCCTGCAGGGTGCGCGTCTCACCGCCTGGGAGCTGGATCAGTACGGGATCCCTTACGAAATCATCACCGATAGCATGTCCGGTTATTTCTTGAAGGCAGGGAAAGCTCAAAAGGTCTTCTTCGGCGCAGACCGCGTGGCTGCGAATGGCGATGTGGCAAACAAGATCGGCACCTACATGCTCGCGCTGGCGGCGCATGACAATCAAGTGCCGGTCTATCCGGTGGTGCCGAGCTCCACGATCGATCTGTCGCTGGCCAACGGTGATCTGATCCCGATCGAAGAGCGCGATCCAGCCGAGGTGCTGGACATCCAGTTCCAGGGCGAGCGCGTGACTCCGATCGAGGCCGAGGCGCGCAACCCGGCATTCGATATCACGCCACATCGACTCGTGACCGCGATCGTTACTGAGCATGGCATCGTGCGGCCTCCGTTCCGGGCCGGCCTGAAGCGAATCGCGCAGCCCCCCGGGTAATCTACCTTTACTTTCCGGTGCTCCCGTGCTAAACTCCACTTGATTGCATTGGCGTGACGCTACAGCGTCACGCCTTTTCCTGTGTGTCATGGAGGCAAGTTTGGATACACTGCTGACTGGTTCCGTAGCATACGATTATCTGATGACCTTTCCGGGTTCGTTCAAGGACATCATTTTGCCCGAGCGGCTCGAGAAGATCAGCCTTTCATTCCTCGTCGACTCGATGTCGAAACAGCGCGGCGGGATCGCTCCCAATGTCGCGTATACGATGGCGCTGCTGGGCGAGCGGCCCCGCGTGATGGCGACGGTAGGCGAGGATTTCGGCGATTACCGCGCCTGGCTGGAAGCCAAGGGTGTGGACACCAGCCTGATGGCCGTGGTGCCGGGCGAATTCACCGCGTCGTTCTTTGCCACCACGGATCAGGGCTCCGCGCAAATTGCCTCCTTCTATCCGGGAGCGATGGCTCATGCCGCGACACAGTCGATCAAGACCCTGGCAAAAAAGCCGGATCTGGTAATCGTTTCGCCGAACGCGCCGGACGCGATGATGAAATTCCCGGCCGAGTGCCGCGATCTCGGAATTCCGTATGCCTACGACCCGAGTCAGCAGGTGCTGCGCCTGGAAGGGCACGAACTGGCGCGCGATATGGAAGGCGCGCATTTACTTTTCTGCAACGATTACGAATTCGAGCTGATCTCGAAGAAGACTGGCTGGGATTTGAAGCACATGCTTGGACATGTGGATGTGGTCGTGATCACGCGCGGCAAAGATGGCGCCCATCTTTACACCAAGACCGAAGAATTTCTCATACCGACGGTGCCGGAGGAGTCGATCACCGATCCGACCGGTGTGGGTGACGGTTTTCGCGGTGGTTTCCTGACAGGATATTCGCACGGCTGGGAGTGGGTACTTTGCGGCGAGGTGGGAGCACTGGCGGCCGTATACTGCCTGGAGCAGCGCGGTCCGCAGAGCCACACGTATACGCCAAAGGAATTCGTAGAAAGATTTCGACGCCATTTCGACGACAAGGGAAAACTGGATTCATTGCTGGAGAGCCAGAAGGCGTGAGGAGAGCGGAATGCAAAGGGCAGAAGGCTGAAGGCGGAATGCGGTGAAATTGATCAACGGCCAATTATTTCTTAATTTAAGAAGGAGTAAACATGAGTAGCTTTGAGATCAAGGATGATAGTTTAGCAGAAGGTGGCCGGCGCCGGATCGACTGGGCTGAGCGCGAGATGCCCGTCCTGCGGCAGATCCGTGAGCGGTTTCTCAAAGAAAAGCCGTTCAAGAGCATCCGCATGTCGGCGTGCCTGCATGTGACCACCGAGACGGCCAATCTGGCGCGGACGCTGCACGACGGCGGCGCGGACCTGGTGCTGACTGCCTCGAACCCGCTTTCCACGCAGGATGACGTGGCCGCCGCGCTGGTCAATATCTATGAGATCCCGACCTTCGCCATCAAAGGCGAAGATAACGTGACCTATTACAAACATATCGGCGCGGCACTCGATCACAAACCGCACATCACGATGGATGATGGGGCAGACCTGGTGTCCGAGATCCATAAGAACCGCCGCGAATTGATGACGGATATCATAGGTGGCACCGAAGAGACCACCACCGGCGTGATCCGTCTGCGCGCCATGGCCGCCGACAAGATGCTTAATTTTCCGGTGATCGCGGTGAACGATGCGCAGACCAAGCACCTCTTCGACAATCGCTATGGCACCGGCCAATCGACGGTGGATGGGATCATCCGGGCGACCAACGTCCTGCTGGCCGGCAAGAACTTTGTCGTCGCCGGTTACGGGTGGTGCGGACGCGGCCTGGCGTCGCGGGCGCGCGGCATGGGGGCGCTCGTGATCGTGACGGAGATCGATCCGATGAAGGCGTTGGAGGCTGTCATGGACGGCTTCCAGGTCATGCCGATGGCCGACGCCGCCAAGATCGGCGACATCCTGTGCACCGTCACCGGCGACATCAATGTGATCGATGAGGCGCACTTCAAGATCATGAAAGACGGCGCGATTGTAGCGAACTCCGGCCACTTTAACGTCGAGATCAACATACCCTCGCTGCAGAAAATGTCCAAGGGCGAACCGAAGCTGGTGCGGCCCTTCGTCGAGCAATATGAGACGAAGGACGGGCGCAAGATCAACATCCTCGGCGAGGGCCGATTGATCAACCTGGCCTCGGCCGAAGGGCATCCTGCTTCGGTGATGGATATGTCCTTTGCCAATCAAGCGCTTGCAGCCGAGTTCATGGTCAAGAATGCAAAGACGCTCGAGAAGC
>DASXQN010000498.1:0-5256 GCA_036507155.1 Anaerolineales bacterium | reverse complement strand
GTCCGGGACGATCACGCGGTAACCGGACGCCACCAGCGCCGGGATCTGTTTACGCCATGCGTACCAGAATTCCGGAAAGCCATGCAGTAGAACGACCGGGGGTCCGTTCTTCGGGCCGGCCTGCATCACGTGCAGGCGCACGCCGTTGGTTTGGATGGTGGTGTCTTCCAGGTTCATCAATCACATCTTTTCATCACGCGGGCGACCACATACCACTTCGTGGCACTTAGGGTCGCCCCTACTTTTATTGTCTGACCTTGGTGTTCCTCACCTGCCCTTGCGGGCGGTGCAAGGGTCGTGTCCTTCGTGGTTAATCTTTTCTCAATACGACCCCTGGAAATATGCCTGGATCAGATCCGAGACATCGTTGGACGTGTTCTGCCGCACCACGCTGAAGAAATCATAACCGCTGGCGCGCCCGCGGCCGTAGCGCGAAGTGTAATCTTTCAGGAAACGATAAAAGTCATCGTTGCCCATGCGCACGTTGAGGTCATACAGAAAATTGGCGCCGTTGAGATATGCCGCGTTCACGTATGCGCGAAAAGTCGTGACCTGATAAATGGACGTATCCACCCAACCGGCCGGGCCGAAATAATTGACGCGGAAGTCCCACCACCAATTGCCGTAGGCCGGATAATTGAATTGATAAAAGATGTTCTCGCTGTAGACGGCCATGGCCTCGTCCAGCCACGGCTCGAGCGCCTGGTCATTGCCCACCAGCCCGAACCACCACTGGTGTGAGATCTCGTGCACGCCGATGCTGACCATGTTGCTTCTCGCCGATCCGCCATACTGATCGTAAAACTTGGTCCCCAGGAAAACCAGCCCATCGTATTCCTGACCGTCCGGCACATCCAATTGGACCACGCTCAAGCTGTCATACGGATACGGCCCAAACTTCGGGACGAACAGGCCGACAGCCTGGACCGCGGCGTGCAGCATGCCGTCCCCGGCGCCTTCAAAGCCGGCGAAGTAATACGTGCGGATCACCACCGCCCCGACGGCTGATTCCGATATGAGGAAGCGATCGCTGGCTGACAGCACGAACGTGCGCGCGCCGTACAGCCGATAGCGCGTCCACTCGCCGTTCGCCTCGGCGGGCGCGCTGGCCGCCACGATGACCGTCGGATCGTTCACTTTCAGATTCACTTCAAAGTCGGACGAGTCATACACCAGATGCTCGCCGAAAGCCCACGGATCATGCAACACCCAGCCGCCGCTGAATGGCACGATGAACGGATACCAGTCGGTCAGGTTGACCTGGTAGCCGAGATAGCCGAAGGTCACTTCATAGCGTTTGGGAGGCAGGGACAATGTGAAGTTCAGGGTGAAGGTGGCGGCTGCGCCGGGCGCCATGGGCTGCGCGAGTTGGATGCTCAAACGCTGACCGACCAGGCTGTAGGAACTCAACGCCGCGCCATCCTGCTCGAGCGAATTGAGCAAGAAACTGTTCTGCCACAGGTTGGGCTCCACGGCCATGACGATCTCTGAAAGGGACTGGCCCGTGTTGTTGAAATAACGAATGGTCTCATCGGCTGTGACGCTGTGTCCGGCGTAGTCCAGGCTCGCGAAAAAGATGTACTGCGTGCGGCCTGAAACGCCCGGGTTGGCGGGGAGCGGAGAGTCAGGCAAAGGCGCGTTGGTGGCCGTGGGCGGAACCAGCGTGAACGTGGGCGGCGGTATATCGCTCGGCGCCAGGGTTAATGTGGGCGGCGGGGTCTCACTCGAACCGGCCGGCTGGAATGCCGTGGCGGTCGGCGACGCGTTGGGGTTTTGCGTCACCAGGTTGAAGGTCGGGAAAGGCGCCGCGGGAGTTGTTGGAGTGGATGCGCAGGAAGAAGCGAGGAGGCAGAAAGCAGAAAGCAGAAGGAAGAGCGAAGAGGGCGGAACGCGGAAGGCAGAAGGCGGGACGCAGAAAGCAGGAGGCAGAGCGCGGAAGGCGGAACGCAGACGGCGTCGCATGGCTCAATACACGTTCTGAAAATAATGGCGCACGATATCGGTGAAGTCGGCCTGGGTGTGCGTGTGCAGGATGCGGAAGAAATCGGCCGTGGTCGCGATATGTCCGCGCTCCTGGCTGACGTAATCCTGCAGGAATGCGAAGAAGGCCTCGTCGCCGATGCGCGTCCGCAACTCTTCCAGAAAATGCGCGCCGCGGAAGTAGACCGCGTTGGTGTAAAGCCGGAATCCCTGGCCATCATAGATCGGGATGTCCACGAAACCCTGCGGCTGGTAATAGTCCACGCGGTAGGCCCACCACGTGGCCACGAGTTTTGGATTGGTGGCTTCGTAGTACACACGCTCGCTGTAGGTGGCCAGAGACTCGTCCAGCCAGGGCTGGATGGCCTGATCGTTGCCCACCTGGTCGAACCACCACTGATGGGCGGTCTCGTGCGCGGCGACGAAGATCAGGTAATTCACCGGCGAGGGCGCGCTATTGTACAGGTTGTAAAAATCGCGGCTGAGATAGAAGAAGGCCGAGAATTCCATGCCGTCGTTGAAATCGCCCATCACCACGGCCAGGGTCTTGTGAGGATAAGGGCCGTAGCGCTCGCCGAAGATCTGCAAGGCTTGCGCAGCAGCCTGCAGGGTGGCCTGGCCGGCGCCGTCGTTGAACGGGAAATAATAGCTGGAGATGGTCACCTCGCCCTCCTGCTGGCTGGCGACCTTGAATTCAGGGCTGGCCGAGAGCGCAAAGGCGCGGCCGGCGGTGAGTGTATACGTCGTGAAGTCCTGGCCCGGCAACGGTATGATACCTTGCATCTCGCCGCTGGTGGCTACAACAGGGATGTGGGCGGAATCTACGAAGCCGACATTGACCTCGAAGTCCGCCGCGTCGTAAACAAGATGCTCACCAAAGACCCACGGCTCATGGAGGACCCAGTCCCCGTTGATAAACGGGACGACGAACGGATACCAGTTGGTCAGGTTCATCTGCGCGCGCGTGTAGCCGAATATGCGCGGCCGCGAGATGGTCGGATCTTCCTGCTCTGCGAATGGCAGCGCCAGGCTGTAATGTATGAGAAGCGTGATGGTTTGTTCGGGGACCAGGGGCGAGGGCAAATTCAGATCGAGGCGCTGGCCGTTAATACTGAAGTCCGTTACCGGTACGTCGTCCACGGCGACGGAATTGAGCACGAAGCAGTCCGCCCACAAATTAGGTACGACCGCCAGCACGAGGCTGTTGAGCGTCTGGCCCGTATGATTGGGATACAGGATGGACTCGGCCACCGTGAGGCTGTGTGCGGCATAATCGATGGTCGCGGCGAGTTGGTAGAGCGCGCGCGGCCGCGCGGGAATCGGCGTGGTTGTGGCCGTTTCGGTGGGAATAACTGTCGGCGTTCCGGTGGGAAGCGCGGTGGCCGAGGCGGTCAGCGTAGGAGTGGGATTGGAGCCGAATACTGAGCAGGAGGACAAGAGCAAGAGCACAATGCAGAAGGCAAAATGCAGAATCCCTGTGGGTTTGTGTCGGCGCATGGGCTGTATTTTAACCGAAATGATTAATTCTCCGTGAATTGAGCATCAGCAACGGAGGATTCAGTATACGGACCCTTCGGCAGATTTTGCCGAAAATACGCGGAAAAACCATTGAGAATCCGTGCTTTGCCCGCCTTTTTCCGCCGAAGGGTCCGTGCAGAAGAAACAAAATGGGATAACAAAAAAACCTCCCGCATGCATGCATGTCTGCGGGAGGTTTCTCATCATTTTCAAGAACTATGCTTCGACAGCCTTCTTGATGGAGGCCAGCGTACCGTCCAGGCCGGCCTTCAGCTGGTTCTTGACCATGTCTTCCATGCCCATCGCCATGACGACCGCGTCCATTTGGATGGTCAGCTTGGTGCCGCTGCCGTCCGGCTCGAGGATGTAGGTGTTGGTCACGTCCGAGGCGGGCGGGGCGGCCAGCGTCTTCACGCCGAACTTCTTATTCGGTTCCAGGGCCACGATCTCGTTGTCGGCTTCGAAGGAACGGCCCATGACGGTGCCTTTGATCTTGTACTTCGTGCCGACGGCCACCTTGCCGGAGACGTTCACCTCCGTGATCATGGAGTTCAGCGCCTTCTGGTTCTCCAGGTTCGTGAGGAATTCAAAGACTTTTCCCACCGGTTTGTTCATCGTCACACTGGTTTCAATGATTGCCATGCGGATCTCCTTTCTGAGTTCGCACGTTCATTATATGCCGGGTGGCATCCAGCTTCAAGCAAACCGGGATGCGACAAGGGTCATGGCGCACCAGACCCTTTTTCTCAATGCGTATGCCCGTGCCCATGCTCCCGCTCGATCACGGTCACCCCCACCTTTTGCTGATCGAGCGTGATCACGATCCCGAACGCCTCCAACAGCGCTTCGGGGGTGATGATCTCGTGTCCGGGGCCGACGGCGATCACCTTGCGGGCCAGCAGCATCGCCTGATCGCAATTCATGGCCTCCTGGATATCGTGCGTCGCGACGATCACGCTCGTGCCGCCCTTTAGCTCTTCCTGGATGACCTGCTGGTAGATCTCCCTGCCGCCCGCATCCAAACCCGCGGTCGGCTCATCCAGGATCAGCAGATCCGCCTGTTTGCACAGGGCCTGGGCGACATAAATCCGCTGCTGCTGGCCGCCGGACAGGGCGCGCAGCGATCGGTCTGCCAGATCCCCGACGCCCATGCGCTGCATGGAGCGACGCACCAACTCTTCGTCCTCCACTGTCATGCGTCCCAGCAATCCATGGGCCGAGAAGCGTCCCATGCGCACGGCATCGATCGCCCGCAGAGGCAGGATGAACCCCGATGTATGGAACTGGCTCAGGTAGGCGATCCGTTTCGGGTTTTCGCCGGGCGCTGCGCCCAGGACCAGCAGTTCCCCATTGACCTTCGGCAGCAGTCCCACCAGCGTTTTCAGCAGCGTTGATTTACCGGAGCCATTGACGCCCACCAGGGCCAGCGATTGACCCCGCGCCAGCGTGAAATTAATATCCGGAACGATGATCTCGGATTCATATCCGACATCCAGGTGCTCGGCGCGCACGGCGAGCTGCGCGGTTGGCGGCTTAGTCATGCCGGGCGCCTTCCATGCCAGGATGCTTCGAGAGCTGCATATTTTTGGCAATCAGGACAATGAAGAAGATGAGCACTGCCACCAAAACAATGGACGAACCGGCGGCCAGATTGAAATAATAGCTCACGGATAATCCGGTATACACGGACAGGCTGCCGATCAGGGCCGCCCAGCTCATCATGGCCTCGATGCGGCGGGACAACAGCGCGCCCGCGCC
>DASXQN010000497.1:0-4284 GCA_036507155.1 Anaerolineales bacterium | reverse complement strand
TGACCGTCCTGTGGCGGTATACACCTACGAGAAATGGTCCTAAGGGTTAAGAAGAAGGAATTCAGCAGTCAGGAGTCATAAGAAAAAATCCGCCCGCCGCAGGCTTCTGATTTCCCCGGCTGCTGCCTTCGGACTCCTTCGATTCCCTCACGCCGGCCGGATCTTGCCGTCTGCCTCGATGCGAAAGCGGGCTTCGCGCCAGACGACGTGGCTGCCCCAGAAGCCGGCCAGCCAGACTCCGAGCGCGACCAGGTCGCGCAACGGCAGCAGCCAGAAAAATCTTCCGACCGCTCGATCCCCGCAAACCCGCACACCCGCCGCCCAGGCCGCCAGGAACCGAGCGCATAGCGCGGCAGCCAAAACAGTAACGGCCAGCGCCGACTGGGGGCGCATTACTGCGGCCAGCAGCGCCAGCGGCACACCAAACGACAACAGGAGGCCGGGATAGCCGCGCGGGGTGCAAGCGCGAATCGTGCGCGCCCACCGCAGTTGCTGCGCGAAGTATTCTCTCCAGGCGCGATGGGGAAGCATCGTATCGACCACGGTGTGAGAGAGGTGAACGCGATAGCCGGCCGCGGCGATCCGGTTCCCCAGAATGTAGTCGTCGGCCAGGTAGTCCGCCCACCGGGCCAAACCGCCGATCTCTGCGAGCTGCTTCTTGCGCGTGGCGATGGTGGCGCCGAGCGCAAACCGGATCGGCCCCAAGGCGCGCGCGAGAAGAACCTGCCCGGCAAAATCCCCAGCCATTCCGAGCGACTCCAGCCGCGAAGGCAGCCCCTGGACGGGGATGCCGCGGTACAGGCAGGTCACCAAGCCGAGGCGCTCGTCGGCGAGCGGCTGGACGATCTGGCGCAGGTAATCGGGACCGACGCGGATGTCCGCGTCGTTGATCACTACGACCTCGTAGGACGCCTCCTCCAGCATGTGCTGGAGCTTGTTCATCTTTGGATTAGCATGGGGATTAGCATGGGGATTAGCATGGGGATTAGCGCCGCCTGACTCGGGCGCCGTCACGATCTTTACGGGGACCTGGGGAAACTCCCGCTGCAATTGGCTGATCGTCCACCGCGCGGGGTCGTTCGCGTCCCGCAGACCGAAGATCAGTTCAAAGCCAGGGTAGTTCTGCCGGAAGTGGCTTGCCAGACTTTCGTAAAAACTCTGTTCGATCCCGCGCACCGGTTTCAGGATCGAGATGGGCGGGGTGAAGCCGGAATCTTTGTCTCGCTGGGATCGAAATTGCAGGGCGGCGATCGCGACGGCCAAGTAGTACAGGCAAGAGCCAGCCGCCACCAGCAGCGGCAGGTCGAACAAAAGCAAAGCAGCGAAGAAGGAGAGGGAGTGCATGACAGTCGCGGTCGTGTCCAGGCCGTCGGTGCGATCGTCGTGGTGGCCGCGGCATGCCTTATATGCCGCGGGTTTGTTCCGGGTTCATTCCGGCAAAAAGCCCACGGCGCAAAAATCGTGCCGTGCTGGCTACCCACGCTACAGCGAGATCAGGGCCACTCCGGCGCAAACGCACAGGACCCCGGCCCAGCGGGTCCTGCTGACGCGCTCGCGGAGCCAGTAGCGCGCGGCCAGCGTCTCCAGGACGAAACTGACCGCCGAAGCGGGCACCACCCAGCTCACGTCTGCCCCGGCCAGCAGAGCGAGCAAGGTAAGAAACGCCACCGCCTTCCAGAATATGCCAGCCCAGAGGAACGCATTGCGTGCTGCACGAAAGGCTGCGGCAAGCAGCGCAGCGGGCGCGAAGCTCGAGACCTCGCCCGTTTCCTTCATGGCTCGCGTGACGCTCAGGTCGCCGGCGGCTCCCGCCAGAATCACCGCGCTCAACAGAGCCAGTTGGATCAACGCCGCGCCCTCCGGCCGGTTTCTGTTCCCGGCAACAATTCCTCCGGCGCCGCGCTCGATTCCTTTGGGACCGTTCCGGCGCGCGGGGTGTAGGTTCGCGCCACCAGGCACGTGCCCGCCACAATCAGAAACGTGCCGGCCCATCGGGGAGCGGAAATCACTTCGTTGAGAAATACTTTGGAAAAGATCGCGGTAAGAATGTACGCGGGCGCCGTCGCGGGCAGGACAAAACTCAGGTCGGCCCAGGAAAGCGCCATCAGATAGCAGGACAGAAAAATCACCAGCAACAGCACGCCAACGATCACCCACGGGTCGGTGACCGCATGGCGGACGATGCTGATGGCCCAGGCGCCCCCGCCCGCCTCGGCGGCGAACCCCCGCATACCTTTGCTGAGGCAAACGTTCCCCAGCGAGTTGGCTACCACCGCCACCGTCAGTACCGCCGCAGTTTTCATCAATGGGAAGGCCTGCCCCGAGCCCTGTTGGAGCGATGTCCCGAGCGAAGCCGAGGGATTGCCGAAGGGTCTACTAGACCGTCCGCCCCGCAGCGGGGACGCGCTGCTGGGCTTGGCGGTGACGGGCCACCATCTTCTTGCGCTTCGCACGGAGGTCCAGGTACTCGCGCGCCTCGTGGTAGAGCCGATTTCTCTCTTTCGAGTCGAACAACGCCTTGCGGACGACGCGCCAGACCACCCGCGGGCGGAAGTAATACTCGCCGTAAAATTGCTCGACGCTCTCCAGAATGTCCACGCCGCTCAATCCGGGATAAGAGATGTTGGGCAACTGATGCCCCAGGGCGTCGGTCATGTTGTCGGTGGTGAGGAAGCCGTTCTTCTCGACGAAATCGTAGAACTCCGTCCCGGGCAGCGGATGCGCAATCGAGACCTGGATGGTCTCGACGTCCAGCTCCTTGGCGAAATCGATGGTCCTGCGGATGGTCTCGGGAGTCTCGCCGGGCAGGCCGACGATGAAGTCTCCGTGAATCACCAGGCCGAGCTTCTTGCAATTCTTCGTGAAGATGCGCGCCTGCTCGATGGTCGCGCCCTTCTTGATGTTCTTCAGGATTTGCGGGTCGCCCGATTCATACCCGACGATCAGAAGGCGGCAGCCGGCCTCCTTCATCGCCTTCAGCGTGTCGTAGTCCACCGTGACGCGCGAGGTGCAGGACCAGGTGAAATTCAGCGGCTTCAGTTTGGAGCACAGCTCCACGGTCCGCGCCTTCTTGATGTTGAACGTGTCGTCGTCGAAGAAGATCTCTTTCATGTGCGGGAAATGATCGAGCGCGCGGCGCACTTCGTTCGCCACGTTGTCCGAGCTGCGCGTCCTCCACGGGTGCCCGCTGAGCGTCTGCGGCCACAGGCAGAAGGTGCACAGCGCGGGGCAGCCGCGCTCGGTGTAGAACGAGATGAACGGATGCAGCAGGAACGGCACGTTGTACCGCGTGATGTCCAGGTCGCGCTTGTAGATGTCGGTGACGAAGGGAAGCGAGTCCAGGTCCTGGATGGCGGGCCGCTCCGGGTTGTGGATGATGCTGCCGTTGCGGCGGAAGCTGATCCCGCCGATCTCCTCCACCGGCTTGCCGGCCGCGAACTCCGCGATGGAAAAATCGAACTCGCGGCGCGCCACGAAATCAATCGCTGCGGACGCCTTGAGGCTCGCCTCCGGCCGCGCCGTGACGTGCGGACCGACGAAGGCGATTTTGAGCTTCGGGTTGGTGTCCTTCATCATCTGCGCGAGGCGGAGGTCGTTCGCGAACCCGGGCGTGCTCGTGAACAGGACGGCGAAGTCATAGTCGCGCGCCATGTCGATCGTCTGCTGCACGGTGATGTCGTGCGGCGGCGCGTCCACGACTTTGCTGCCGGGGATCAGGCCCGCCGGATAGCAGAGCCAAACCGGGTACCAGAACGACCGGATCTCGCGCGTGGCAGGCCAGCGGGAGCTCGCCCCGCCGTCAAAACCTTCGAACGAGGGAGGATTCAGCAAGAGTGTTTTCATAGTGTTTGTCAGCGCGAAGGTTCATGCTAGCACGTCCCAGCCCCAATTGTCATGCTTCTTGTTACGCGCCCAGTTTGCCCCCCATCGAGACGGGAATGTGGGCCTGATACGCCATCAGCTTCAGCGCGTTGATGCGCTTGGTGATGGGCGGGTGCGTCGCCAGCAGGTCGGGCCAGAAGCCGTCGTGCAGGCCCAGGCGCCGGCCGATGGGGTCCACGATGCAGAGATGGGCGGTGCCGCGCTGCCGCATCAATTGCGTCGGCCCGGACGCCGTTTCGATTTTCTCCAGCGCCGAGGCCAGCCCGCCCGGATTGCGCGTGAGCTCGGCGCCGCTGGCGTCGGCCAGGTATTCGCGCTCGCGCGAGACGGCCATCGCCAGGATTTGCGCCAGCAGCGGCGCCAGCAGGATGGCGATAAGCCAGATCACAAACAGAAAGATGT
>DASXQN010000496.1:0-4297 GCA_036507155.1 Anaerolineales bacterium | reverse complement strand
GTGGTCAGGTTTCAAGCCCATGATTGATTGCTCCAGTGAAATGGTTGACGGTCGGTGGTGGTCGGTTGACGGTTGACGGTTGGCTGTTGCAGGCAGCGCCCTGCGAAGTCCCCGAAGGGGGAGCCCGTCGAAGGGTTGACGGTGATGCCGGAATCAGGATGCTCCGACGCGTTCTTCCATGCCCTTGCGCAATTCCTTCTCCAGTTTGTCCGCCTGCTTCTCGAGATCGCGCAATTCCTTTAACATCTTCTTGCCGGCGGACGGGTCGTCCAGCGAATTCAGGTTGATGCGCACGTTGTAGCCGGCGCCGGTCAGTGCGGCCCGCGCCAGCGCCGCCGCGGACATTGCATCGCTGATCGCGTTCAGGTTGCCGTGCTGAACGCATTTCCCGGCGAGTTCCATTGTTTTCAGGGAGGCTCCAGCGACTTGCAGCGGGATATGCGCCGCGGTCAGTGTGGCGCTATGCAACGCCGCCGCGCGTGAACTTTTTTGCTCCTCGTCGTCCTTCGGCAGGTGCATGGCGCCCATCACTGCCTCGAAGGCGCTGGCGTCGTCGTCCACGGCCTGCGTCAGCTCGCCGCGTAGCTTCTCGGCCATGACTCGCACGGCTTGCATTTCAGCCTCGACCTCCGCGTATTTTTTCTTGCCGAGAGTCAGGCCGGCCACCATCGCCACCAGTCCCGCGGCCATCGCGGCAGCATAGGCGGAGGCGGAGCCGCCGCCCGGAGCCGGCGTCGGGGCGGCCAATTCGTCCAGGAACGAGCTGGCAGGCTGAGGGGCGCGCGCCGCGGACGGGTGATCGAAGAGTCTCGATTCGAGGATCTGCGCGGGATGGAAGTCGTCCAATTGGAGGTACCAGCTGGCCGCGTCCGTCAGCGCCTCCTGCGGGATCAGCCCAACCAGCTCGCTGTGATGCAGGCTGACGCCATGCCGCGCGGCCTCGCGACGGATCGCTTCGAGCACGCGTCCAACCGGCGTTTCGCGAAAGTCTGTCAGGTTCATCGAGACCTGCGCGCGGCCCTCGACCAGAAGCCCGAGCGCTTTCACGAAGCGGAAGCCGCCCGAAGATTGGCGGATAGCCTTGGCGATTTTTTTGGCGATCTCGACCTGGTCCGTAGCGAGGTACACATTGAAAGCGATCAACGGACTGCGCGCGCCGATGACCGTGGCGCCCGCCGGGCCAAGCTTCGCCGGACCAAAGTCCGGGCTGCGCTCGGGGTTGGACTCGATCTCAGTCTTCAAGCCCTCGTATTGGCCGCGGCGCACGTTCTCCAGGTTGACCCGTTCAGGCCTGGCGGCCGCGGCTTCATATAGGTAGACCGGGATGTTCAGCTCACGGCCGACGCGCTCCCCCAGCCGCCGGGCGATTTGCACGCACTCGTCCATGCCGACCTCGGAGATCGGCACGAAAGGCACGACATCCGTCGCGCCGATGCGCGGGTGTTCGCCGGTATGTTGGCCCAGATCGATGAGGCCGGCGGCGGTCTTGATGGCGCGAAAGGCGGCCTCTTCGACGGCGGAGGGCGGCCCGACGAATGTCAGCACGGTGCGGTTGTGATCGAGGTCCGACGAGCGGTCCAGCAGCTTCACGTCCGGCACCGACTCGACGGCCGCGACGATCCGGTCCACCACTTCAGGGCGACGGGCTTCGGAGAAATTCGGAATGCACTCGACGAGTTGGGGCATTGGTGATCGAGGATTTTGGATTGATGAGTGCAGATTGGTAATAAGGGATTAGGGAGAAGGGATTAGGGATAAGAGAAAAGGGCAAAGTGAGAAGGGATTAGGGATTACAGATTGGCTGTCCGAGGATGGCTGCAATTATAAGGGGTGGAGGCAAGATGGCATAGTCTGGAGAAACCCCGCATAGAAAGACTTTCTTCCTTATAATACCGTTAAGCGTCAAGTGGAGGTTTTCTACCATGAATCACAGATCCAAGGGCTGCCGCACATGACCATCCGATATGTGGCTTTTCTGCGAGGGATCAACGTCGGCGGTCACAAGATCATCAAGATGGAAGCTCTGCGGCGGACGTTTGAATCGTGGGGCTTGTCGAACGTATCGACCTTCATCCAGAGCGGCAACGTCATTTTCGATTCGAACAAAGTGGGCGCGCAAGCGCTCGAATCGAAGGTCGCATCCCAGCTGGCCGTTTCGCTTGGCTACCCGGTCGGGATCTTTCTAAGAACCACACGCGCGCTGGCTGCGATCGCCGCGCATCCTCCCTTCGATATGGCTGAAACAGATATCCTGTACATAGCTTTTCTACACGCGAGGCCAACGCGCGCAGCGCAGTCCGCACTGCTGGCGCTCCAAAACGATGTGGACGAACTGGCGGTCAAGGGCCGCGAGGCATATTGGCTGCGCCACCGCGACCTCGGAGAATCGCGCCTGGCAAGCAACTTTCTGGAGAAGGCGCTGGGCATGCCGGCCACCGCTCGCAACATGACCTCGATCAGGAAGATCGTTGAAAAGTATGCGTAGCCGCCGTACCTTATAATGCGTTCGTATGGAGACCCCTTCCCGCAGCATCAACGAAGTGGAATTGCGCCGCAACACCGGCGAGCGCGGCACGCGCCTGTGGATCGCCTGCAGCGGAATCGTCTACGACGTCACCGACTGCCCGAAGTGGCGCACTGGCCTGCACGAATTCCTGCACTTTGCCGGACAGGACCTGACCGACGAATTCCCCGACGCGCCGCACAAGGAAGAGGTGTTCAAGCACGATTGCGTGCAAGTGGTCGGCAGGTTGAAGGTTGAAGGTTAATGCTTGGCGGATGACGGTTGAATGTTGAGTGAGACGAGTGGGTCGATCTGGCAACCAGGGGAGATCATCGCATGGCGAGGGATATTCAGGCAGGCCGTTTGGCACGCACATGCGACCATCGTTGTCAGGGATTCCCCTGGGGAACTCGTGCTAGCGCTGCTCCCAGGCGCGCAGGCGGTCATGCCTGAAGGCTATGCTGATGGAAAAGCCAACGGCAAGCGTCGCTGGGTTTTTAGGGACAAGCCGTGGAAGTTGGAGCAATACATCTGGCATACGAATCGTTTGCTGTGCGTGCTCGAACCTGACAAGTATTACTCAACGATGTACTTCTGGAATGCCGAGAGCAACGAGTTCCTGTGCTATTACGTTAACTTCCAATTGCCATTCCGCCGGAGCCTGAGCGGCATCGATACCCTGGATCTGGAGCTCGATCTGGTTATCCAGCCGGATCTTAGTTATGAATGGAAGGACCAGGATGATTACGAGCGGGCGATCCAAGGTGGCGTCATCCCAGATGAATGGAGACGGGGCGTTGCGCTCGCGAGCCAGGAGGTCCTGCGCAAGATTGAACAGCGGGAATATCCGCTGGATGGCGCGTGGCTGGGCTGGACGCCGGACGCAAGCTGGTCCGCGCCCAAGCTTCCGAGAGGTTGGGATGAGGTGTAGTTCAATGCCGAGAGAAAGAATGATCGCATGGTGACGCTTTCGCCGATGCAGCCGGCGCGCTTCGCTGCGTACGTTGAGCGCGGCATTCGCGAGTACGCGCAGGAGCATATCAAGAATGGTGATTGGACGCCGCACGAAGCGCTCGAGCGCTCGCGCAAAGAGTTCGAACAGCTCCTGCCAGATGGCCTGAAATCAAAGGATCAGCATATCTTCACGATCATGGACCCGCAAGATGGGCGGGACGTCGGCATCCTGTGGGTACACGTGAAAACCGACGCGCCGCCGCGCCGCGCCTTCATCTACGATTTCATCATCGAAGAGGAATATCGCGGCAAGGGCTACGGCAAGCAGGCACTCGCCGCGCTGGACGAAACGCTACAGAGCATGAACGTCCAATCCGTCGCGCTGCACGTATTCGCGCATAACACGAACGCGATCGAGCTGTACAAGAAGATGGGCTTTGAGACCACCGACTTGCACATGCGCAAGCAATACCTCAAAAGTTGAGATTGCATAACAAAGCCGGCCTCGCTGCGCCGCGCGGATCCCGCACAGTGCAGTGCAGGTACAATTGAGTATATGCGTCAGATCGTCTCCCTGTTTCTCCTGCTGATCCTATTGACAAGCTGCTCGCCCTCCGCAGCCACCGCCTCTCCGTTTCCCACGTACGACCCATTCGTGCCCCTGGACGGCGAGCTCGCGCCGATCGAATCGCTGGACTCCTCGCCTCAGGCCACGCGGACGGCTGGTCCCACGCCGACGCGCGCCGACCTGTCTGTGACGCTGCCCCCCACCCGCGCGGTCGACGCGCCGCTGGTGACTCCCACACCCGATCGTCCGCGCACCCTGCCCACGCCGCGTCA
>DASXQN010000495.1:0-5981 GCA_036507155.1 Anaerolineales bacterium | reverse complement strand
CGGCGTGGCCGCGTATGGATTGTTCCTGCCGCGCGGCAGCAGTTTTCGGCCCGTGGATACCATCACGCCCGGACCGTCGCCCACTTATACCCTCACGCCGACGCTTATCGGCGCGGTGGGGCAGCCGACGCCAACCTTTATCGGTCCGACCCCGCTGTGGGCCTTCCTGCCCGCCACCTACACGCCGACGCCGTTATACGTCAATACGCCGCGGCAGCCGCAGTCAGCCGACCAGTTCCGCGCCGCGAAGGCTGCGTATGCCAAAGGCGACATGGATACTTTTATCGACGCCATGCGCGATCTGGCGCGGCTGGAACCCGATTCGGCTGACATCTTCTACTATATCGGCGAGGCATACCGCTTTCAGGGCAATGCCAAGGACGCGTTGGTCGCTTACAACGATGCGCTAAAGATCGACAAGACCTTCGGCGCCGCGTATCTGGGATTGGCGCGGGCGCGGCTGCTGCAGGATCCGAACGCCGACGTCACGCCGCTCTTCGACCTGGCGCTGCAATACGATCCGAACTTCGGTGAGATCTATCTGGCGCGCGCAGACTACTATCTCTATCACCACGATGCCGAATCCGCGCTGGCCGACCTCGGCCGCGCGCAGCAGCGCCTGCCCGACTCACCCCTCGTCTATCTGGGATACGCACAGGCCTATTTATTGCTGGACGACAAGGCCGCCGCGTTAACGAACGCGGAGAAGGCGCACGAGCTGGACTTCACGCTTCTGCCCGCCTATCTGATCCTCGGCGAGGCCTACGTGGTGGACGAAGAGTACGACAAGGCGATCGAGATGCTCAATACCTACACCACCTACGTCCCCAAGAGCGGGCGCGCCTTCGCACTTTTGGGCCAGGCATACTTTGCCACCGGCGAGTATGAAGCGGCTATCCCCAGCCTGACCAAAGGTCTGGGGTTCGATCCGAACCAGACCCAGGCGTACATTTACCGTGGCCTGTCCTATCTCGAGCTCGGCGAGGCGGAGGAGGCGCAAGCCGACATGGAACGCGCATCCTCCTTCTACGATGATTCATTTGTGATCAAGATGGGACTGACTCGTTCATACTATCTGCAGGAGAAGTTTGGCAGCGCGTTCCTGCAGGTCGAGGGCGCCAAGGCGCTGGCTCGGACGAACCAGGAAAGAGCGCAGGTCCTGTACTGGCGCGCCCTTGTTCAGGAGCAACGCGGCGAGATAGCCGACGCTGTCACGACCTGGCAGGCGTTGCTCAAGCTGCCGGTCAATGCAATGAGCGAAGCGGTGCGCACCGAAGCAGAGAGACATGTGCGTACGATCGCGTTGCTGACCCCCTCGCCCACGGCGAAAACGCCGACCAAGACGGCCACCAAGCCCGTCGGCACGAAAACGCCGACGCGTACACCCACTCCATAAATCAAGAGCGACGTCCTACGCTGCGCGGGACGTCGCTCTTTTATTTCCCGTATTTTGTGCGGCACTCCGCACACGGACAAAGCGCGCGCAGATAATGCCAGTTGAAGATCCCGTAATCATGGCCGTCTTCCCAGACGATGGTCAGCGCGTACGAACCCACCGCCACGACATTGGTGAGGCGCGTGGCCGGCGAATCTTCCAGCTTCCTTTCGAACACGTCCGCGTCGGGTTCCGCTCGCATATTCTGATGGCCGCCGCGGCACGAGGCGCATGGGCAGGCGGCGCGCAACAGCCCGAACGGATAGACGCTGACATGCGCGTCGTCCCATGTGATCGTCAGCTTGCGCGCGGTCTTGTTGGCGGTAATGCCGGTGGCTTTTTCGGTCATTTCATCATTCCGCGTTCAACACTCTGCATTCATCATTCCGCATTCATCATTTACGGCGACGGCACCACCGCCAGGAAATCCGCGGCCGCCCAGCCGGCGCGCGTCTCATCGTAGGGGGCGACGAGATACCACCAGGTATAACCGTCCACTTGCTGCGGACCGTCCCTAACCTGAAAGACCTCTTCGTCGAATCCAAGCGACAGATCCTGCGCGGCCAGCCCGGGCGCGGCGCGCAGCCGCAGCCCCTCGCCCTCGGTGCCGGTGATCTGCACATAGCCGCCAACGCCGATCTGACCGGCCGGGAGAGTGGCGGTCATGTTTGGGTCGAGCGTGCCGGTCGGTTGCACCTGCGGAGTGTGTGTCGGGGCGGGGATCATCGTCAGATCCGCGGGGACAAACCCTACGTCCGGGGCGGGACGCGGGCTCGTCCAGCCGATCCCGATCAAGGTCGTAACCAGCAGACAGCCCGCGAACGCGAGCGCGCCGAGGATGACCCAAAGGTTTAGGAAGGGGGGCAGGGTTGGACGATTCATTTCAAGCGGGATTTTTCAACAAATGCAGGGCCTCGCGGGGCATCAACACTTTCAACGCGCGCGGGCGGATGACGATATCGGCGCGGCGACCGCCCAGCAGGGGTTCGCCGTCCATCTGGATGGAGAACGCCTCCTCCGACTCGATGCGCACCTCCTGGTATGGAAGGCGCCGCGCTTGATCGGAGCTGAGGTGCAGGCCGCCCAGCATGTCGAAGAAATGGCGCAGGGCATCCGCCAGATTGGTGCCGCTGAATAACCACAGGTCCATCTGGCCGTCGTCGAGGTAAGCCTCAGGGGATAGAACGGCCATCCCGCCAACATAGTGACGGATGTTGGTGGCCACGGCCAGCAGGAAATGACCGTCGATCAATTTTCCGTCGGCCACCACGCGCAGGTCCATGCCGTGCCAGAAAGTGGCCTCCCACACGGTGGTCGCAAAGAAATGCGGAACAGCCAGGTGCTTGAAGAGGCGCGAGCGCGGTTCGATCTTGTGGATGGCGAGGGCGTCCAGGCCGATGCCGGCCCACAGCAGGAAAGGGCGTTCATTGCACAAGCCAACGTCCACGCGCTGGGCCGTCGATCCCGCCAACAGGCGCGCATTGTCCTTGAGCGCCCACCAACGGTACCATGTGAACGGCTGCATGCCCTGTTCGCGGGCCCAGACGTTCGCGGTCCCGCCGGGGAGCGGGGCGAGCGCGGTCTCGGTGCCGAGCAGGCCGGCCGTTACGAGTCCGATCGTACCGTCGCCGCCGATCGCGAAAACCGCCTCATAATTTTCGCGGGCGGCGTGGCGCGCCGTGCGGGTGATGTGACTGCTGCTGAGCGCTTCAACCACGTCGGTCTGCCAGCCCGCACTTTGCAGCACGCGCAAAATTCCGCGAACGAAGGGGCGCACCGAAATTCTTCCCGCCGCAGGATTGTAAAGTAGAAGGCCGCGCCGCATGAAAAAGATTATAACCCGCCCGACCCCCTCCCGTCCTCCCCCATATTCGCACATGTGATCTCTGTATGCAGATGATCTCTGCATGCGAATATGGGGGAGGTGGCCCGAAGGGCCGGAGGGGGTAGGTGATATAATTTTTGCTCATGAACGAAGGAACGCTGCTCAACAACCGCTACCAACTGCTCGAAAGGCTCGGCTCCGGCGGGATGGCCGAGGTTTTCCGCGCCCGCGACAGCATGCTCGACCGGTACGTTGCGATCAAGGTCCTGCGGGCGGATTACACGTCGAACAGTGGTTTCCAGGAGCGCTTCCGCCAGGAGGCCCGCGCGGCGGCCAACCTGTCGCATCCAAACATCGTCACCGTGCACGACTTCGGGCTGGATGGCGGACAGCTTTTCATCGTCATGGAACATATTCCCGGCACAGACCTGAAGTCGCTGCTGCGCAAGCGCGGCCGCTTCACGGTGGAGGAGGCTATTCCGCTGATCGTGCAGGCCTGCGCGGGCATCGGCTATGCCCATCGTGCAGGACTCGTCCACTGCGACGTCAAGCCGCATAACATGCTCGTCACGCCGGACCAGCGGCTGAAAGTCACGGACTTTGGCATCGCGCGCGCGCTCGCCACGATCCGTCCGGGGGAACGCGCCGACGTGGTGTGGGGCTCGCCTCAATATTTTTCGCCCGAGCAAGCGGCCGGCGAGACGCCCTCTCCTGCTTCAGATGTCTACTCGCTGGGCGTCGTGTTGTACGAAATGCTGACCGGCACGCTGCCGTTCACGGCTGCTACTGCGGAGGAATTGGCCCGCCTTCATATTAAAGCCAAGCCGATCCCGCTGCACGAATACGTCCCCGATATCCCGCCCATGTTGGAAGAGATCGTCATGAAGGTCCTTTCCAAGGAACCTTCCAGCCGTTATCGCACGGCGGACCAATTGGGCCGCGTGCTCTTGAAGTTTGGTGCCCGCCGCGAGGAATCCGGCCCGACCGCGCTAGCCATGACCCTTGCTCCGGAGCCCGCGGACACATACCGGCAGTCCGAGTCGATTTCCATCGCGACGCAGGCAAGTGAAGCGGACCTGGACATCGACTGGATCTCGGTCGGCCTCGGGTTCCTGGCGCTGGTCGCCGTCGGCGGGCTGATCCCTTTCTGGACGTGGGTGTATTTCCGGTACAACCCGTTACCATAAGAACTTAAACACGAAGGACACGAAGGACACTAAGTGTCAACACCTTCATCCTTCGTGACCTTTGTGACCTTCGTGTTTAACTATGCCTGAATCCCCCGCGATCATCGCCGCCTCGATCCTTTCGGCAGACTTCCTACACCTGGAAGACCAGCTGCGCGCGTGCGAGTCGGCCGGCGCGGACTGGATCCACATCGACGTGATGGACGGCCACTTCGTCCCGAATCTTACGATGGGTCCTTTCATCGTAGAAGCCTGTAAACGGGCGACGAAACTGCCGCTCGACGTGCATCTGATGATCGAAGAGCCTGAAAAGTTGCTGGAGAATTTTGCGAAGGCAGGCGCAAGCAATTTGACGGTTCATGTTGAGACGTGCCCTCACTTGTATCGCACGCTTCAGCACATCCAGTCGCTCGGATGCAAGGCCGGCGTCACGCTCAACCCCGGCACACCGTTGGACGCGATCGAGCCCGTGCTATCCCTGGCGGACCTGGTATTGGTGATGAGCGTCAACCCCGGATTTTCGGGGCAGGCGTACATCCCCGAAGCGGTTTCACGGGTTGCGGAACTGCGCAGGAAACTGGATGCGCTCGGTTCCGCCGCCTCGCTGGAAGTGGATGGCGGCATTACCCCGCAGAACCTGCCGCAGCTGCGCGCCGCCGGCGCAACGGCCTTCGTCTCCGCCAGCGCGATCTTCAAGCACCCCGGCGGAATCCAGTCAGGCATCCAGGCGCTGCGCGCCGCGAGATGACGGCCGGCATCCAGCTTTAAGCGACAATATTAAAACAAAAATCGCGGCGTAGGCCGCGATTTTCATTCATGCGCCCGAGCTACGCTGCCGACTTGGCCAGCGTTTTGATGCATTTGGTGCATAACACTTTCTTGACCATCCGGCCCTTCTCCAGCAGGCTCACCTTTTGCAGGTTCGGTTTGAACGTGCGGTTTGTGGCGTGCTGAGAGAATGAACGGTTGTGTCCGAAAGTGGTGGTCTTTCCGCAGTTTGCACACTTAGCCATCTTACAAATCCTTTCCGTGCTATGATTCCAATTCGCCGCCTGAACGTTGCAGGCGGCATATTTTACCACAGTATCCTCACCCAAGAAGATGTCCCTCCTTCCGTTCAAGGTCGATGGCACGCGCGCCAACATGGTCTGGGCGGGATCCGTCCAGGTGATCGAGAAACTAACCGGATACCTTGTCCTCGCGGTGCTGACGCGCACCCTGCTCAAGGCGGACGTCGGGCTGATGTTTTTTGCCGCGACGATCTCCGGCCTGGCCGCGATCCTCCTATCCTTCGGGACCGAGAATTATCTGGTTCGCGCCATCGCGGTCGAGCCAACAAAAGCGATCGCGCAGCTCTCGGCGGTTCTATCTTTGCGGCTGCGGAATGCGGTGATCGTGTACGCTCTGGTGAACCTGCTGTTCTGGCTTCTGCAGCCGCAACTCAGCCCGGCGCTGCTGCTGGTCTCCGCCTACGATTTTCTGGAAGAAATCTACTATTGTTTTTCGGCATTCTATACTGGGCAGCGCAAGGTCA
>DASXQN010000494.1:0-3059 GCA_036507155.1 Anaerolineales bacterium | reverse complement strand
TTCCTGGATCTGGAGCCCGACGATCTGCTCCATCTCAGCCAGGCTGAGCGGCGAGAACATGATGATCTCGTCGATGCGGTTCAGGAACTCGGGCCGGAAGGCGCCCTTGAGAGCCTTCTCAATCTTGTCGTGAACTTCGCGCTCGTCATCGCTATCGGTCTGCTTGAGAAAGCCGAGCGTGCCGCTCTTCTTCACATATTCGGTGCCCAGGTTGGAGGTCATGATCAGGATCGTGTTCCGGAAATCGACCACATTGCCCTGGCCGTCCGTCATGCGTCCGTCGTCCAGGATTTGCAGCAATGCATTCCAGACTTCCGGATGGGCTTTCTCAACCTCATCGAACAACACCACACGATACGGGCGGCGGCGGACCGCTTCGGTCAACTGACCGCCTTCTTCATAACCCACGTATCCGGGCGGAGCGCCGAACAGGCGGCTGACCGTGTGCTGTTCGCGGTACTCGGACATATCGATGCGGACAAGCGCATCCTCGTCGTCGAACATGAACCACGCCAGGGCTTTGGCCAGTTCCGTCTTGCCCACACCCGAGGGGCCGATGAAGACGAACGAGCCGATCGGCCGGGACGGATCCTTCAAACCGGAGCGTGCCCGGCGGATCGCATCCGAGATGGCATGAATGGCTTCCTGCTGACCGACAATGCGCTCATGCAGGCGTTCTTCCATGTGCAAGAGTTTCTCCGACTCGGTCTCCAGCATCTGGCTGACCGGGATGCCGGTCCATTGATGCACTACGGAGGCGATATCGTCCACATCCACCACCTCATCGAGCTGGTGTTCGGATTCCCATTTATCGCGGCTCTCGGTGTATTCCTGCTCGAGGCGCAGGCGCTCGGCTTTCTTCTGTGCGGCGCGTTCGTAATCGCGCTCCAGGCCGGCTTGTTCCTCCTCGGCGTGCAACCGATCCACTTCGCTCTTCATAGCCTTGAGGTCCGGAGGCATGGAATACAGGGCCACCCGCAGTTTCGCGGCGGCCTCGTCGATCAGGTCGATGGCCTTGTCGGGCAGACGGCGGTCAGTCACATAACGATCGGCCAGCCGCGCGGCGGCCACCAGGGCGGCATCCGCAAAATGGACCTTGTGATGCGCTTCGTAGCGGTCGCGCAATCCCTGCAGCATCTTGATCGTGTCGTCGACGGTGGGCTCTTCGACATAGATCGGGGCAAAGCGCCGTTCGAGCGCCGCGTCCTTTTCAATATATTTGTGGAACTCATCCAGCGTGGTGGCGCCGATGCACTGCAGCTCGCCGCGCGCCAGGGCCGGCTTGAGCATGTTGGAGGCATCCATGGCGCCTTGCGCCGCGCCTGCACCCACGACCGTATGGAGTTCGTCGATCATCAGGATGATATCGCCCTGCGCGCGCTGGACTTCCTCCATGACCGCCTTGAGTCTTTCTTCAAACTCACCGCGGAAGCGCGAACCGGCGATCATCGAGCCCAGGTCGAGGGCGATGACCTTCTTGCCGGCCAGGATCTCCGGGATATCGTTGTTGGCAATTTTCTGCGCCAGGCCCTCGGCGATGGCAGTCTTACCAACCCCTGCTTCGCCAATGAGCACGGGATTATTCTTCGTGCGGCGTGACAGGATCTGGATCAGGCGCATAATCTCGTTGTCGCGGCCGATGACCGGATCGAGCTTGCCTTCGCGCGCAAGCTGCGTGAGATCGCGTGAGTATTTCTCGAGCGTGCGGTAGCGGGACTCGGCCTGCGGGTCGGTCACGCGCTGGCCGCCGCGGATGTCCTGGATCGCGTCGTAGACGCGGTCCCGCGTCAGCCCGGCGGATTCGAGAATGCGCGAGGCCGGCGTATTGCGCTCGGTGAGAATGGCGAGGAAGATGTGCTCGGTGGAGATGTATTCGTCCTTCAGGCGGTTGGCTTCCTCGTTGGCCAGGTCGATGATCCGCTTGACGCGCGGCGTGATAAAGATCTGGCCCGCGCCGCCGCCGAAGATATTGGCCTTCGGGCTGGCGCGCAGGGTGGCATCCAGCCGCTCGGTGAGCGCCTCGGCGCTGACGCTGAGTTTTTCAAGAATTTGGGGAATAACCCCGCCGGGCTGTTCGATCAGCGCCAGCAGGATGTGTTCAGTATCGATCTGGTTGTGGCCGTAACGCTGGATCACTTCGGCAGCGCGTTGGGCGGCCTCTTGTGCACGTTCGGTAAATCGGTCAAATCGCATCATTGTGCAAAATCCTCCGTGGAAGCAGGGCAGGCGTATGTTCGACCCCATTCCAGGGCCGCCTTGCCGGGCCCCGCCAGATGGCAATTAACTGGCGTCATTATAACAAACCCCCATTCCCGGATTATATACACGGCGTAAGAGCTGCATAAGAGAAACAAGGCTATAATTCCCCGAAATGTCCTCCATCCCGATCGCCGCCCGCGCGGAGAGGCATCCGCACTTACGCGCTTTGAACATGCTGCGCGACCTGCCGGCCGTAGCCGACCTGATCGAACTGTGTTTCTCCAACACGATGGACAGCGAAGGCCAGCGCTACATTCAGGAGATGCGCCGCGCAGGGTCGGACGCCAGCTTCCTGCACTGGGCTACCCGGATGGCGGAGACGACCTCCATGCCGCTCACGGGGTACGTGTGGGAGGAAAGCGGCAAGATCGTCGGGAATGCCAGCCTGGTCCCCTTCCGGCACAACAAGCGCAGACTGTACCTGGTGGCCAATGTGGCCGTGGACCCGGACTTCCGCCGACGCGGCATCGCCCACGCCCTGACGGAACGTGCGCTGCAGCACGCCCACCAGCGCAAGGTGGCCGCCGCCTGGCTGCACGTCCGCGACGACAACCCCGGCGCAATCCAGCTCTACAAGAATCTTGGATTTGTCGAACGCGCCCGCCGCACGACCTGGCAAGCGCGCGGGGACGGCGCAGCCCTGGCGCCGCGCACCGATGTATCGATCACCGCCCGCCACCCGCGTGACTGGCCGCAGCAGCAGAGTTGGCTGCTCCGCCTCTACCCGGTCGATTTGGCCTGGTACCGTTCGTGGAATTTCTCGGCGCTGAGACCGGGCCTCTCCAGCTGGCTCTCCCTGT
>DASXQN010000493.1:0-2735 GCA_036507155.1 Anaerolineales bacterium | reverse complement strand
TCCGCATGTGGTGGCCGATGCAGGATTACTTCAACCTGGTGAACGTCCGCGATGCCAGCATTCCCTTCGACGATAACTACTCTTGCACTGGCGTGCTCGGAATTCTCAAGAAATTTAAGAGCCGCGATTTCTCCCGCATTTGCACGGGGCTGACGAATCGCGAAATTCGCGCCGGCATCATCGACATCTGGTTGAATCGCGATTACAAGCGCTATGCGCAAGCAACGGGTCATACGGACCTCACTGTCGCCGATTGGCAGCCCGCCGACCAGATGCGCATGTATATCCGCAAAGATGTGGCCGCACAGATCTGGAATTATGGAGTAGGACCGTCCGAGCCCACCGTCGTGCAAGACCCGACCCAGGGCAAGGTCATCACGCTTCCTGCAGACCTGATCCTGGATGCGAATCAGAATCCCGCCCTGACGCTTAAATCGCCGCGCTCGCTCGCGTTCGCGTCGAATGGCACATTCTACGTGGCGGACTCGTTGAACCACCGCATCCTGCACCTCGACACCGCCGGCAATCTCTTGCAGCAGTGGGGCACGTTTGCAGACGGGGTCGCGTCCCCCGCCCCTCCCGGCGGGTTCAATGAGCCTTGGGGCGTTGCAGTTGGCCCGGACGGCTCTGTCTACGTAACCGATACCTGGAATCACCGTGTACAGAAATTCACGCCGAATGGTACGCCGCTCAAGCAATGGGGGATCTACGGCCTGGCAGAGACGCCGGATGCATTCTACGGGCCGCGCGGCATCGCAGTGGATTCCCAGGGACGCGTTATCGTGGCCGACACCGGCAATAAGCGCATAGTGGTCTTCGACGCGGACGGGAACTCCATCACCTCGTTCGGTTCGGGCGGCCTGGATCCCGGCCAGTTCGATGAACCGGTCGGCGTCGCCGTCGACGCGGAGGACCGGATCTACGTCGTGGATACTTGGAATCAGCGCATTCAAACCTTCGTTCTCGCCGAGGATGGGGTCAGCTATGTGCCTGACAAGATGTGGGATGTCTACGGTTGGTTCGGCCAATCGCTCGACAACAAACCCTTCATTGCGGTCAACGCCGAAAAGCATGTCTTCATCACCGATCCGGAAGGCTATCGCGTGATGGAATTTACCGGCACCGGCGAGCTGTTACGAGTGTGGGGCGATTACGGCACCGACCCGACCGGCTTCGGACTCACTTCAGGCATCGCCGTGTCCCCGGACGGCCATGTGTGGGTAACCGATCCCGCACTCAATCGCATCCTGCGCTTCACTCTACCTGAATAGATCGTACACACATCACTGCCCAGTCACTCAATGACTGGGCAGTGATGTCTTATCGAAGGCCGCATCAGATGGCAGTGGTATAATGCGCCCGTGCAATTATCCTGACGCGGCGCCCGAATTCAAGGACGGACATGAAACTTCACGAATACCAGTCAAAACAGATATTTGCGAAGTACGGTATTCCTATTCCAAGAGGCAGGGTCGCGGCAACCCCAAGCGAGGCGAGTCAGATCGCCGAAGAGCTGGGTGGCCGCGTTGTAATTAAAGCGCAGGTGTTGGTGGGCGGTCGGGGGAAGGCCGGAGGCGTAAAGCTCGCCAAAGACGCGCAGGAGGCCGAGCAGCTTGCAACCCAGATCCTGGCCATGGAGATCAAGGGGCTGCCGGTTCGCAAAGTGCTGGTAGACGAGGCCGCCGCGATCGATCAGGAGATCTACTTCGCGATCACGAATGACCGCGCCGTGCGAAAACCCGTGATGATCGCCTCTGCGGCCGGGGGAGTGGATATCGAGGAAGTGGCAGCCTCCACGCCCGAGAAGATCGTCAAACTGCACATCGATCCGCTGTTGGGCCTGCGCGATTATCAATCCCGCGACATCGCGGCCTCCATCGATCTGCCGCGCGAGCAATGGAAGGCTTTCGGCCTGATCGCCGGCGGCCTGTGGAAGGTCTACAGCGAAAACGACGCCAGCCTGGCGGAGATCAATCCCCTGGTCGTTACCAAGGACCGGCATCTGGTCGCGCTTGACGGAAAAATGCTGATTGACGACAACGCGCTGTTCCGCCACGCCGACCTGGCCGAGATGCGCGATAACGACGAGGAAGCCCCGGCAGAGACCGCCGCCCGCAAATACGGCCTTTCATACATCAAGCTCGACGGCAACATCGGCTGCATGGTCAACGGCGCAGGGTTGGCGATGGCATCCATGGACATCCTGAAGCTGTACGGCGGGGAACCTGCGAATTTTCTCGATATCGGCGGAGGCGCCGGCGCGGAGAAGGTGTCGGCCGCCATGCGCATCATCTTGACCGATCCCAACGTGAAGGCGGTGCTGTTCAATATCTTCGGCGGGATCACGCGCTGCGATGAGGTGGCGCGCGGCATCCTGACCGCCATGGACGAAGTCAAGCCGAAGGTGCCGATGGTCGTGCGGCTCGTCGGGACCAACGCCGAGGAAGGTCGTCAGCTGCTCGCCGATGCCAACATGATCACGGCTGAAACCCTCGCGGATGCTGCCAAAAGGGCCGTCAAGGCCGCCAAACACAAGTAAGCAATCTTCCACCCGTACGATTTCATAGAGGACGATTTTCATGAGCATCCTGGTAGACAAGAATACGCGCGTGCTGGTGCAAGGCATCACCGGTAACGAGGGCTTGTTTCACACCACACAGATGGTTGATTATGGAACCCGAGTCGTTGCAGGTGTGACGCCCGGCAAGGGCGGCGAATGGGTATTGGATGGGAAA
>DASXQN010000492.1:0-5230 GCA_036507155.1 Anaerolineales bacterium | reverse complement strand
CACGCGGCGTTGCTGCATCAGGCTTTCGCCCATTGTGCAATATTCCCTACTGCTGCCACCCGTAGGTGTATGGACCGTGTTTCAGTTCCATTGTGGGGGGTCACCCTCTCAGGTCCCCTACCCGTCGTAGCCTTGGTGAGCCGTTACCTCACCAACTAGCTGATGGGACGCAGGCCCCTCCCGAAGCGCATTACTGCTTTAGAGATCGGTTTCTAAATCCGAAAACCACATGCGGTATTAGCAATCCTTTCGGACTGTTATCCCGCACTTCGGGGCAGGTCACCAACGCGTTACTCACCCGTTCGCCACTAAGAAACCTCTGTATTGCTACAAAAGTTCTCCGTTCGACTTGCATGTATTAGGCACGCCGCCAGCGTTCATCCTGAGCCAGGATCAAACTCTCCGCAAAAATCACTCTTGCGAGTGGATGTTACTACGGAGTTATTACCGGAATTTACAGAGTTTGTTGCTTCCTATCACTCTTCAGTTGTTAAGGTCCTGCCAAGTGCGCGGGCTTCGCTGCCCGCCGCCCAACCGCCTCGCAAACCTGCGACAGACGAAAACACCGATGCTCTCTTTGCATCGGCACGTCAGACTGCCAAACCATCCGGTTTGTGTCTCTGACACGAGACGCTTACTAGGTTGTCAATGATCTGTCTGGGGGACGAGATCGGCTTTTAGGACTGGCGAATGATGATTATACGCTTTTCGGAAGCTTTGTCAATGATTATCAGACAATTTTACCTTAAAAAATCGCTTCGCGCGGGACCCCGGGCTTGGTCCCGCTCCCCCCTCCGACTCCGCCTCTCGGACCTTCTGATCGACCCCGCCCCGAGTTAGCTCATCTCCTGCCGGCCCGAGAGAGCCCGCAGCAGCGTGTTCTGATCCGCATATTCCAGGTCACCGCCCACCGGCAGGCCGCGGGCTAGGCGCGTCACCCGCACACCCAGCGGCTCGAGCCGCTGCTGCAGATACAGGGCTGTCGCATCCCCCTCCATGCTCGGATTGGTCGCCAGGATTACCTCTTTCGCCTCGCCCTGCCGGACACGTGCCAGCAACGGTCCGATTTTAAGGTCGTCGGGACCGATCCCCTCGATCGGGGAGAGCACGCCCTGCAGGACGTGATATTTGCCGTTGTATCCGCCGGTGCGTTCGAGCGCAAGCACGTCCAGGGCCTCCTCGACGACGCAGATCAGCTGGCCGTCGCGCCGGGACGATTCACAGATCTCGCAGCGTTCCCGGCCCGCCTCCGTGATGTTGAAACACTCCTGACAGAAAGCCGTCTTCTCTTTTAACTCGGCCAGCGCGGTCGCCAGATCCTGCGCCACATCATCGGAGGCGCGCAACAAGTAGAACGCCAGCCGCGAAGCGGACTTGGGTCCGATGCCGGGCAGCCGTTCGAGCGCAACGATCAAGGATTGAATCGATTCGGGAAGCAACATGATATTCAAGTGTCATTGCGAGCCGCTGAAAGCGGCGTGGCAATCTCATATTTACAGGTTACTTGAGATTGCTTCGTCGCTGCGCTCCTCGCAATGACAGACTGATCTACAGAGGTAATCCCCCCGCCAACGGACCCAGCCGCTGATTCGCCAGCTCGCGCGATTGATCCAACGCCATGTTCACGACAGAGAGCACGAGATCCTGCAGCATCTCGGCGTCCGCGTCTTTGAGCAGTTCCGGATCGATCTCGACCGCGCGGCACTTCTGATCGCCGGTCATCGTGACTTTGATCGCGCCGCCACCGGCCGTCGCCGTCACCGTCTCATCGGCCAGTTTGGCCTGCGCTTCGGCAAGCTGCTGCTGGAGCCGCTGGATTTGCTGCATCATCCCGCCCTGCCCCCCGCCGGCGCCTTTGTTGTAACCTTTCGCCATGAAAACCTCGATATTCGATATTCGATGCTCGATCGTCGAGCATCGAATTAATCTTGCAGATCCACGATTTCGCCGCCATGCTGGATGGCGGTGGCCACCATTCCATCTTGCGCAACGCCCGACGGGATCTTCCCTTTGGCATTCGTGACCACGCAGCGAATCTCGAGATCCACGCCCAGCATCTCGGCGATCGCCTTTTGAGTGGCCTCGATCTGCTCCGGCTTGTCCATCTTCGAGACCAGCACATCGCTGGCAAAACCGAGCACGAGCGTATTGCCCTGCACGTCGATCATCCGGACAGAGTTCAGCAGCGCCGCCAGGTTGGCATGCGACTTGGTGAGCGTCGCGCTGAGCTGCTTCCAGGCTTTCAAGACCTCGCCCGCGCTGATCACGGCCTTTGCTGACGTAGACTGCGTCGTTTCGTCTGCCTTGGGTGCCGGCGCTGGTTCCCGCGCCGACGCAGCAGGCGGCGTGCCGGTGCGCGGGGCCGCGGAAGCGACTTGTGCTGTGGGCGCCTCCATGGCCTCGGCCAGCGCAAGCTCCAGACTTAACGAGGGTTGCCAGCTTCCCCTCAGATCGCTGGCCGCCGAGTTGAAGACCTTGATCAAACGCAGCACGTCTGCCCCGCGGAATGCCTTGGCGTGCACACCCATTTGCTTTTTGACCTCGCTGGTGGCTTCCACTTGATCCAGGTTGCCCATTTGAATGAGCATCAGCCCGCGCAGGTATTCGACGATCTGCCTTGCAAGCGAACGCGGATCGGCGCCGGAGTCGAGGGCGCGATGCAGCGCGTCGAGGCCGCGCCCCGGCTCCCGGTCCAGGACCGAAGCGAGCACGTCCAACACGGTTTGCGAAGTGGCCGTGCCCAGCACGCTCTGCGCCAGCGCCAGGCTGATCACATCGGCAGTGGAGGCTAGCTGGTCGAGCAACGATTGCGCATCGCGCAGGGAGCCGGTCGACTGCCGCGCGATGAGCGTCAGGGCATCGTCATCCGCTTTGAGTTTTTCCTGCTTGACGATCTGCTTCAGGTTGGCGACGATCTCGTCCACGGGCACGCGGCGGAACTCGTGACGCTGGCAGCGCGAGAGCACCGTGGCCGGGATCTTGTGGATCTCGGTGGTGGCCAGCACGAAGACCGCGTGAGGCGGCGGTTCTTCGAGAGTCTTGAGCAGCGCGTTGAAGGCCGCAGTGGAGAGCATGTGGACTTCGTCGATCAGATAGATCTTGTATTTGCCCTGCGATGGGGAGAAGTTGATCTTGTCGCGCAGGTCGCGCACATCGTCCACGCTGGTATTGGAGGCGGCGTCGATCTCGATCAGGTCGAGGAAGCGGTTCTCGTTGACGGCCTTGCAATAATCACACTCGTTGTCCGGGCGCTTGGCCGGATCATCGTTGAGACAGTTGATCGCCTTGGCCAGCAGCCGCGCCACCGTGGTCTTGCCGGTACCGCGCGGACCCGCGAACAAGTACGCGTGGCCCACCCGATCGGCTTTGATCGCGTTGGTCAGCGTCTGCACGACGTGTTCCTGGCCGATGACGGCCTCCCAACCTTTGGGACGGTATTTGCGGTAGAGGGCTTGGGTCATGGTGGTTAATCGGTTGACGGTTGGTGGTGGACTGTTGAAGTTTGAGGGTTGGTGGTCGTCAGCGGACCATGCCGGCAACAGTCAACCGACCACTGTGAACGGATCAAGGCACACGATAAAGCGCTCGCAAATTTCCCTGCGCATCGTACAACCGGGCGTTTTCGCCGGATCCCCAGACTGGATCGCTGGCGCCCCAGTACATGTCGATCACAGTGTCCGTGCCGGAGGTCGAGTGCACCTGGACGGATCCATTCTTGAAAAGCGTGAGCTGCGGGAAGGTGAACGTATTCCCGTCCTCATCCTTCAACTGCCATCCCGCGAGATTCAACTGGCCGTTGCCACTGTAGTGAATGACGGCCGTCTCGGCGTTCAAGGTGCCGGCGCCGACGATGCTCTCGATCTGGATCGGGATGTCTGCCTGCGGACTGAGCGTTTCGGCTGCACCGGCGCCCGTCTGATCCACCGGACCGATCGGCGCGAGCGTGGCGCGGTAGTTGCGGTCGTACCAGAACAGGATCGCCGATGTTACGCATGCCGAGATGAATACATTCAGCAGCAAGTAATAGATCAGACGACGGCGATCCATGCTCTAATTATCATAGCACAAAACGTTGGCACGTTCCAACGTGTTAAACGTTCGACTCTCTCAGGGCCGGCGTTTGAACGCCAATGCGACCCAATCCCCGCTTTGTTTCTGCTCGCTCAATTTCAGTCCCCTGGCCTGCGCGGATGGCTTGACCGCCTCCTCCTGATCCGCGAGGATCCCGCTCAAGATCAGCGTTCCGCCCGGGTCGACCAGTTCAGTCAGCCCGGCGTCGAACAGCCTGAGGATCACTGGCGCGAGAATGTTGGCCATGACAAGCGGCGCGGACTTCAACGGAAACTCACCGGCGAGGATCTCGCTCACCGAGCCCTGCCCCAGGATCAAGGCAGTACCGACGCCGTTCGTGTCCGCGTTCTGGCGTGAATTTCGGATGGCTTCGGCGTCGATATCCACCGCCAGGGCGCGCGCTGCACCGAGCTTCAAGGCAGCGATCGAAAGGATCCCGGAGCCGCAACCTACATCGATGGCAGACGATGGACACTGGACGGTGGAGGATGATGGCTGATAGCCTTTGGTCGATCGTCCACCGTCAAAACAAGACTCCATAAGTTCCAGGCTCAGCTGCGTGGTGGGATGAGTGCCGGTTCCAAAGGCCATGCCAGGATCGATCTTGATCGGAATGCGGCCGGGGTCCGGAGAGTCCAGCCACGCCGGCACGATCATGAGGCGCCGTCCGATGGGGATGGGCCTGTAATATTGTTTCCAGGCTTCCATCCAGTTCTGATCGGCGATCTCGGTATAGACCGCGCTCGGCAGCGGTTGGATCATCCCCAGAAAGTACAGGGCTTGCTCCAGGCGCTGGCGAGTTTCTTCGAGCGATTCGTCGACCGGCAGATAGGCTCGCACGATCATGGGTCCGGAGGCGGTGCCTTCATCTTCGTCGCCGAGGAAGCGAATCGCCGTGCTCTCGACGGCCACACCGTTGGGCGCGAAGCGCGCCAGCACATCTGCCACGGCTTCGGCCAGTTCGCCGTCCACCGCCAGGGAAACTTCCAGCCAGTTGGGCATCGGATTTGTCGATCCAGTTGGAACGGAACTATCGATCACCCTTTGGCAGCATCGAGCCTGCACCACGCATAAAGAGCGTCGTACACGTCGAACTGATTCACCAGATTCTCTTCATCCTCGGGAAAGCGCAAGCTGTAGCCCGTGGCGATCGCTTCCA
>DASXQN010000491.1:0-3715 GCA_036507155.1 Anaerolineales bacterium | reverse complement strand
TTCGAGAAACTCGATCTGCTCTTCGTCTTCCGCCAGGTCGATTACGCTTTGGATGTACAGGCGCGCGTCCTCGCCGCCGATCTGTGAGAGCGACCAGATAGCCGCCTCGATCTGGCCGGCGTCTTCCTCGTCTTCGAGCAGCTTGAGCAGGATCGGAGCGGCCGAAGCCAGGCCGAGTTCGCCTGCGGCTTGCACGGCGGCCAGCTGCACGGCCGGTTCGTCGCTGAGCAGCATATTGGCGACCTGATCGTCCCAACGATCATCCGCGGAGCGGCCCATCGCGAACAGTGCGCTGGCCACCCACTCCTGGTCCTCGCGATGGTAAGCGGATTCGATCAAGGTGGGGAGTTCCGGCCTTGAAGAAAACCCCAACGATTCGAGCGACCGCCGCCGCACCTCGATATTCTTGTCATCGTTAAGGCTCTTCAGCAACGCGTCTTCGGCTTCACGGTGCGCGGAGGGCGGGATCTCATCCAATTCGCCGCGCATGACGAACTGCCCGAGCGCGGTGGCAGCCTCCGCGCGGGTGGAGGCGTCCGGATCCGAGTTTAAGAGCTGGATGTACGAGCGGACCAGCTTCGGGTCTTCGCACTCGGCCAGGAGGCGAATGGCGCGCGTTCGGACGGAGGCGTCCGGATCGAGCAGCAGGGCGCGGCCGAGATCGTCGAACGCGACAAGCGTATCTTTGTCCGCAAGTGACTCGAGCCTTTCGAGCAATTCCAGCTTGCGCGCCGGCTTCACGCGCGGCCAGGCCTGCAGGAAGCTCTCCATCGAGGCCGGGTCCATATCGGAAAAGTAGGGCAGATATCGCGCTGGAAACTCCTGGTCATTGTCCAGTAGCGCGTTCACCACCGTCTGAAAGGAAGTAGTATCTTTCTGGTCCATTTTCTTCAGGGCAACAGAATCTCGGTCGGCTTAAGGATATCCATGGCGTTGATGTAAAGCATCAGGATGATCAGGAGCAGCAGGCCCACACCGTTGATGATATTCTCGGTCTCCGGCGGAATGCGCCGATGGAAGAGCAGCTCGGGCAGCGTGAAGAGGATCCGTCCGCCGTCCAGCGCCGGGATGGGCAGCAGGTTGATCACGCCCAGCGACACGCTGAGTAAGCCGATCACCAGCAGGGTGTAATAAGTGGGCCGTGCGGGTTGGCCGGCCTGCGTCTGCCTGGATTGCGTATCTTCCTGCACTGCCACATCCACGAGATCGAAAATTCCCTTCAATCCCACAGGGCGCGCGTCGGACGGATTGATCGCGCCCTGGATCAACGCGATCGGCAGGTAAACGATCGCGGCCGCCTGCAGTGCGGTGCGCGTGAAGCCTGCCTGCCCGATCTCGACCGGCGTGGCCGGCCGCGTCGCCGGGACCATCGTGATCCCAAGCGGCCCCTGCGTGGGCAGGCGGCTGGACAACGGCGTGGCCGTGATCGTCACGATCTGGTCGCCGCGCTGCACCTTCAGTTCCAACGGCTTATCCAGGTTCTCCTGGATGATGAGCGAAATATCGCGGGTCTGATCCACGGGTTGGCCGTTGATCGCCACGATGACGTCGTTGACCCGCAGGCCGGCCTGCTCGGCCGGTGAATTCGGAGCGATCTTTTCGAGCCGAACGGGACCGGCGACGACCACGCCTTCGAACGCCGTGATCATCGCGAACACTACCACCGCTGTTAGCAGATTCATCAGCGGGCCGGACAGCAAAACGGCGATGCGCTTCCATGGGGCGGCTGCGGCCAACCCACCGGGCACGTTGGGGTCATTCTCGCCCTTTGGGCGGACGAAGCCACCCAGGGGAAGCGCGTGGACCGTAAAGGCTGTGCCGCGCCACGTGAAAAGCGTGGCGAGGCGAATGGAGGGCAGTCCGAATCCGAACTCTTCCACCTCAATGTTGAAGAAGCGCGCGGCAACGAAATGGCCGAACTCGTGCACGAAGATCATGCCGCTCAGCGCCAAGACGAACACCAGAATCGAAACGAAATCAAATGACATGCTGACCTTTCCCACGCACGTTGTATAACGTGAGGAAGCCGATTATATCCCGATTTGCGGAGACCAAAATAAGGAATGGATTAAATGACATGCGCCGGACCACCGGCCCGCGCAACCAGCACGTCGCTCACGCCGGGCATTTGACGAAGCCGCACGGCCACCGCCTCGGCCTGGTCGGCGGGGCACAGGACGTGCACGTTCGGGCCGGCGTCCAGCGTGTAACACGCAGGGACGCCCTGCTCGCGCCACTCGCGCACGGCCTGCATGATCGCCACGCTGGCCGGCCGCCAGTACATCAGCGGGGGCGCGGAGGTCATCATCACCGCATGCATCATATCCGAGTCGAGTTCTACCAGCCGCGCCAGCGAGGCGAAATCACGCTGCGCAATGGCGCGGCGGCACAGTTCCAGGTGGCGCGGGGCGTCGGCCACGCGCGCGGATTGCAGCGGGCTGGTGGCGGCCAGCGGGTGGCCCTCGGTGGAGCCCGTCTTCTTGGGGCCGGCGTGGACGATGGCGATGCAATCCGCCAGCGCCCAGTGATCGGGGGAGGCTATCGAGCGGGCGATCGAATCCTCGTCGCCGGTCCCCATCGTCCATTCGACGAATCCAGCCGGCACGGAGCGGCACGCGGATCCGGAGCCGCGCCGCGCCAGGCGTGAGAGCTCCGGCTCGGACAGTTCCAGTCCCGCGGCCCGCACCGCCGCCAAAGCGAGCGCCGCGAAGGCAGAGGCCGAGGAAGCGATGCCCGCGCCCGTTGGGAAGTTGTTCTCGCTGATCACCTCGGCGCGCTCGCGCGAGCCGGCCATCTGCCGCACCAGGTCCAGGACGATCGAGACGCGCTCCAGCCCGGGGCCGGTGATCTCGTGTCCGTTGAGGATCAATTCGTCAAAGGGCAGCGACGGCTGAAAACTGACCGTGGTCTGAGTGACCAGGCCGTCGAGATTCATGGAGATCGACCCGTTGGCCGGCAGCCGGAGCGAATCATCACGGTTACCCCAATACTTGATGAAAGCGATGTTCGGATGCGCGACGGCGCTGGCAGACGCGTTCATGGGAGCAGTATACACAAATTCAGGCGGGCAGACACATGCTTCCGAATCACAGCAACCCTGCCGCGCCAGGATTTTCTCCGCGTGTTCGTCGGACCATAACGCTTCATATCAAGGCGCGTACGTGGATCACAATGACCAGAATTCGATGCCAGAATCGCTTCATTGAAACCCGAACGCCGCTACATGCATCAGGCAAGCTCGCTTTGATCGGTGTCACAGGCTGAAGGGGACAAGAGCGCATGCCGGCCTCAAATCCCGCTTGCCATTCTTTCGGAATCAAATGCTGAATTGAGCAGCCCGGCCGCGACGTTCGAGATCATCCCAGGGACGGGCAGCTCATTGCCCGCGCTGGCCGATGCGGTCTGCACGAGCGTTACGGCACTCAACGGGAAAGAGGTCGTGATCTGTCGCGGCGGGAGTGTCCGCGGAGATTGCTCGTTACGCCTACAATGTCAGCAACCCCTGCCTCCAGGTCAACTTCGACTCCGGCAGCCAGCCCAACCACTGGTCCAGCGAGCACTGAAATTCCGTCGAGCCCAGCCACACCGTAACAACGCGATGTCGCCTTGACGGTCTCCCCAGACCTCCAAGGCGATACCCTCAAGCTGCGATTCCCAAGCCCCGACCTTCCGTGGGGCCGTTTTGCGTTTCGGAGCAAAAAGTGCTTGACTCGGG
>DASXQN010000490.1:0-4844 GCA_036507155.1 Anaerolineales bacterium | reverse complement strand
CGTGCGAGACGACCTCGCCCGCGCACTCGCCGACGCCCATGTCGCCGATCGTGAACTCGCGCGTGTCGCCCCAATCGGTATACAGCGTGGGATCTTCATCGTGTGTGGGCATCTTGGTCAGGTCTTCCATCATGGTCTTGATCTCGACCTTGCCAATGCGCTGGACGAAAGCCTGGAAAGTTTCACCTTTCGTGCGATCGGCAACATAACGACCGGTAAGGCGCTCCACGACTTCGGGGATGCGCTTGGACGGAACCGCGCCGACCGCCAGGCCGTAGGAGCCGGCGTTGTGAGTCCACTCGCCGCCAAGCACCACCTGAAAATGCGGAACCGTGTAATTTCCCGAGTGACGGCTGACGCCGTAGAAACCGAGGTCCGCCACGTGGTGCTGGCCGCAGGAGTTGAAGCAGCCACTGACCTTGATGTGCAGATTCTGCACGGCTTCATCCATCGTGTGGCTCTTCTCGGCCATGCGCTGGCGCAGTTCGCCGGCCAAGCCGCGCGAGGAAGCGATGCCCAATTTGCAGGTGTCGGTGCCGGGGCAGGATGTCACGTCCACGATCGTGCCCGCGCCGGGGGCGCCGAGCCCGATCGTCTGCAGCGCCGCGTACACTTCCGGCAGATCGGCTTCGCTGATCCAGCGCAGCACGAGATTCTGGTCCACGGTGGTGCGGATCGTGCCGGTGGTAAAACGGCGAGCGAGATCAGCCACCTCCCGCAGTTGGTCGGCGGTGATGTCACCGAGCGGCAGCGTGATCGTGGCGGTTGCATAGCCAGGCTGTTTCTGGCGCCAGATGTTGGTCTTGTACCAGGCGTCGAAACCGTCGGGGTGCTTTGCCCCGTTCAGGGCTCCCGCGGGGCGCAGGGGCTTCTCATCCAGCGCGTGCAGTTCGGAGAGAAACGCGGTCCAGCGCGGATCTTGCGGCAGGGTGGCGCGCTCTTCGATCACGAGCCGCTTGAACTCTTCGATGCCAAGTTGCGCTACGAGGAATTTGATGCGCGCCCGGTTGCGATTCTTCTTCTCACCCAGGCGGGCGAAGACGCGCGAGATGGCTTGCGAGGTGGGCAGCAATTCTTCTTCCGGCAGGAAAGCCTCGAACAGCTTGGCCTGATGCGGTACTGTGCCCAACCCGCCGCCGACGTACAATTCGAAGCCGCGCTTCTCGACGCCGTTCTCGATGCGGGTGGCAGCGATGGCGCCCATATCGTGCAGGTTGACCAGGCCGCAGGCCGTGTCCTTGCAGCCCGAGAACGCGATCTTGAATTTGCGGCCGAAGTCCTGCACGTCCGGGTGGCCGAGCAGAAAATAAGCCAGCGCGTTCGCGTATGGCGTGACGTCGAAAGATTCCGTCGAGCACACGCCGGAGAAAGGACAGGCGGTGACGTTGCGTACGGAGTTGCCGCAGGCTTCACGGGTGGTGATACCGGCCGCGGCCAACCGGCGCATCAGGGCCGGCGTGTCCGCGATGTGTACAAAGTGCAGTTGAAAATCCTGGCGGGTGGTGACGTGCGCGATGCCGTCTGAATATTCCTCGGCCAATTCGGCCATGACTTCCAATTGGCCGGGGTTCATGCCGCCGAACGGGATCTTGATGCGCTGCATCCCGGGCGCGTCCCAGACCGTGTTGGGGCCCTTGGTTAATTCCGTCGAACTCGAAGGGTAGGGAAGCGCCTGAGTCTCCTTGCCGTCCCAGCGCTGGCCGTTATCGTAGCGCTGACCGTACGCGCCGCGCCGCAGGCGGGTCTCGGCGAATAATTTCTCGTCCATCTTCCCCTGTTTGCGCAGTTCGATCTCGGTTTCGTAGATGTCGATCTCGCGCGCAAGCTCGACGGGTGTTTCGTTTACCAACTGTTCGCGCCACAGACTGTTGCTGGCTTTCATAAGTGCCTCCAGATCGGTAGATCGTTCACACGAATATTCAAACTATAGAAAATCGCCGGAGATAAACATAGATGAACAGAGATAAGATCTTGTGCTCTGCTAGATTCATCCGGCTTGCGGTTTTTTTCAACACATCTACGTTTATCTCTGTTGATCTCCGGTCAGTAAAATGCCGGTAAACTGCTAACAAAAAAGTCCGGGGGCATCCCGGACCTCTACAAAAAATTTCCGGTGACTGCTTCTCCATTCAGGAGAGCTGTTCACCGGTGCGGTTTAGCTACGTTTGATCTGTTCTAACTGATTAGCCAGCGACTGCGCGTTGAAGAGCTCTCTGTGTTGTCTGACAACACATACACATACAAGCCACGCAGGAGAGCATTACAACGGTTTTCATCGGCTGGTAATTAATTCCCGTGATTATAGCGGCTATGCGTCATTTGTCAATGATTTTAGTGGACTTTTCGCGAGGTCGGTAAGCTGGCAAATAGTGTTGTCTGCCCTCTCCCGGCGGGAGAGGGTGTCCGCCGAAGGTCCCGAAGGGGATGGACGGGTGAGGGTGAATCCTGCGACCGGAGGATTCATGATCACGAGGTGGGTGAATGTCGGTTCCAATCCTGAGGGTAGATGTCGGCATCAAACATGCTTCACCTTCCGAAAAGGCTGGTGGTTCGTATTTTGGAAGATGGTGCGGGTGACCCCGTATCCAATATTGCTGTGACGTTAATCATTCACCCGCAATCTAAGACCGATTATCATCTTGGTCCTCCTCTAAGTGGCTCGGACGGACGAATAATCATGGAGCAGCCGTGGGTTGATAACGCGATAAATTATGAAAGAAACAGCTTTATCATGGATTACTCGTCAACTATGCAACAATGCTCCTCCGATATTCATGTTGCCGTAATGTCGGCAAACGATATTGAGAGGGCCAAGTCTGCGATGAAGCTATATGGTATCGAAAATGGGGGCGACTCGGTTAATCATGGTATCGCAGATTTGGATAATGCAAAGAACAAACATTATCGGCCAAGAACGATGCCCATAAAGCTCGACGATCCAAACGAAGAGTCCAGAGAGGTGATCATCCAAATGGCTCCTGCAAAACGGTAATAGAAAAAGCCCGGCTCTTGCGAGCCGGGCTTTGATTTAGAGCTGATGTTTCTCCCTCACCCTGCCCTCTCCCGCTGGGAGACGGATTGCTATTTACTACTCTCTTCTTCCCCGAACGCGATGACGACGATATGCTGGTTGAGGAAGTGCGGCGAGACGTTTTTGCCGGGGACGATCTGTCCCAGGGTGTATCCGCCAGCGATCGGGATCTCGGTGCCGAGGATGTCCTGCACTGCGGCGATCTCTGCGCCCGGGCTGGATTTGAGCAGCATCTGCCAGGCGATATCAACCAGCACCAGCGCAAAGACCGGTTTGGCCGTTCCGAGATTCATGAGCGCCTGCTGCGCGGCCTGGCCAGCCGCCTTTTCACAAGCCGCGCGGCTGCCCACCAGCAGGTACGCGTCGATGCCGTCGCGGATGGCCGCGTTCATGCGGAAACTGCCGTCCGCTTCGACGCGGATCGGCGCGCGCACGACCAGGTTCTCGCCCTGTTCCACGCCGAGCGGATACAGCCGCGCCATGTGACTCAGCGGCGGGAAGGCCCAGTCGCGGGCCGGATAGCCGAACAACTGCGCGTACGTCTCCGAGGCGGGACGCCCGTCAAGCGTGCGCAGCCAGAAGCCGCGCGAACGCGTCACGCGGAACTGGCTGCCGACCGGCCCCCAGCCGTGGTCCGACCCGATCCCGACGCGCACATTGCCGCGCAGGATGGCCGCGCTTAGCGAGCCGGCGCCGGATTGGTTCGCGCCCAACTGATAGGTATTCCCGGTATGCAGGTCGCCTCCGGACAAAGCACCGGCCAGGGGCAAGGCGCCGGCGGGAATGGCGCTGCAGAATTGCTCGGCGTCGCCGTTGAAGCCGTCCGCGAAGAAGAGCATCGCCGCGGGGTCCGGTCGGGCGGCAGCCAACTGCATGAGACGCGCGCCCGTCTCCCGTCCCGATTGAGCGTAGCCCGGCAGCCAGTGCACGTCCGCCTGGAAATCCCCGCTCAGCACAGCCACGACCACAGAGTGATAGTGCTGTCCGTCGTTCGTCAACGCGGCAGGCGAGCTGAACCCGATCAGCGGCGCATCCGACAGCAGACTCGACACACCGCTGATCACTTCGCGCGGCGCGTATTGATGCGAAGAGATCACGATGCACATGCCCGGCGAGGATACGCCCAGACGGTTGAGCGCCTGATGCGCGGCCTGCAGACCTGCCTCACGGCCGTCCAGTGCTTGCGCGTGTCCCACCGCTGCGGTTAGTGGCATAGGTTACCTTTGAGACAAATCAGCAAATGAGCAAAAGAGCAAATGAGCAAACCGCCATTCATCATTCATCAATCATCATTCCGAATTACCCCTCCGCCACCGGGATCGTGAAGTGAAAGGTCGTTCCCTTGCGGTATTCGCTTTCGAACCAGATCTGCCCGCCCTGCATCTCGACCAGGCTCTTGGTGATGTAGAGGCCGAGCCCGGTTCCCCCGACGCGCCTCAGATCGGCGCGGTCGATCCTCACGAACCTTCCGAAAAGCTTCCCGATCTCCTCGTCCGTGAGACCGGGGCCGCGATCCTCGACGGAGACCTCCGCGGTGGCCCCGTTCCGGCGAGCGCGGACGAGCACCGGCGATCCCTCCGGCGAGTACTTCACGGCGTTCGAGATCAAGTTCGTGAGCACCTGCACGAGCTTGTCGGCGTCGGCCGAGACAGCCGTGAGCGACCGATCGAGGTCGGCCCGGAACTCGCGTCCGTCCTGCTCGGCGAACGAGCCGAGCACGTCGGAGACGAGCCGGGGCAGATCGACCTCCTCGCGCCTCACGACGAGGGTGCCCGACTCGAGGCGCGCAACGGCGAGCAGGTCGTCGATCAGG
>DASXQN010000489.1:0-4041 GCA_036507155.1 Anaerolineales bacterium | reverse complement strand
GTAATCCGTGTTTTCCGTGTCCAAGAATATTCAACGAACACTCGCTTAGGATCGTGAATGTCTGCTGAGGTACGCAGTTCCCGTTCGCAGTTGATCTGGAATATCCTGAAGATCGCCCTGGCGCTGGTCCTGGCGGCTTATGTCCTCTCGCGCACGGAGCTAGACCAACTGTTCGCGCTACGCGAGCGCATCCAGTTCGGCTGGCTGGCAGCCGTGTTCATCTTATACATCCTGCTGACCGTCCTGAAGGCGTTGCAGTATTATTTCCTGATAGGCCGGCAGGTGGCGTACGCCCAGGTATTGAACATTGTGGTGATTCAAAACACGACCTCCAATTTCATCGCCACAAGCGCGGGGATCGCCTCCTACCTGACCTTGTTTCGAGTTGAGCAGGGCGTCAAGCTCAGCCGCGCAGCCGTCGCGTTCCTGATCACGAAGGTGGGGGACTTGATCTCGATCTGGCTATTCCTGGCCGCGGCCGGCCTGGGCGTCTGGCCGCAGGTGGAAGCGCTGCACGCGGTGACCGTTGCTGCGCTGGCGGGCATCGGCGCCGCGCTCGCCGTGTTCTTCGCGGTGGTTCTGTTGCGCGAGCGGTCTGTCTCGCTCTTGCAGACTCTGGTCGATCGGCTCGGGCTGGGCCGCCTTGGGATCGTGAAGCGCCTCATGCAGATCCTGCATTCGCTGGCCGCGCAGGAGCAGGGTTTCGTTTTTCGAATGCTCGGCATGGGCATCCTGTTCTCGCTGCTGTATATGCTCGTGACGCTGGCCTGGCTGTACGCAGGGTTGCAAACGTTTTCCTTCGACGTTGCGCTCGCGCCGGTGGTCTTCGTCAATGTGCTGATGCAATTGTTCTCCTATCTGCCAATTCAGGTGCTGGGCGGCCTGGGTGTCAGCGAAACCAGCCTGCTCTATCTGTACGGCCTTTTCGGGCTGCCGCAGACCGAGCTGGCAGCGGTGCTGATCGGCACGCGCGTTCTGTTCTACGCGGCCAATCTGGTGGTGCTGTTATACTTGCCGCTGCACAGCCTGTTGCTTAATCGTTCCTCTCGGCTGCCCAAGTAAGTTCTTCCATGGCAAAACCCCGAAAACAAAAAGACATCGCCAATCTGCGCGCGCTGACGGCCATCGGGCTGCTGTCCGGGCTCGTGCTGGCATACAACGAATTAAAGCACATCTGGTCCCCGGAGCGAGTCTGGGGTCCATTGCTTACGCCGGCGGCCAAGGTCACGATCGCGGCGTACGCGTTGCTGGCCTTGAGCGGATTGACAATTCTATGCAGCATCCCCTGGCCGCGTGTACGGCTTCCCTTCCAGCTCGAAACAATTCAGGGCTCGACCGTGCTCCGCTGGCTCATCGCCGCAGCGCAGGTGGCATTCATTGGCTGGGTCTACTTATACTCCGCTTGGCAGACGGTCCTCACCGGCCCATGGACGCAGTTACTCTTCGCCGCCGGCGCGGCCTGCCTGATCCATCGGATATTCCAACCGCGCGCCGATCTGCTGGAGTGGGGCGATCTGGCCCTGACCTTCAGCCTGTTCCTCTTCCCGCGCGTGGTGCAGGAGCTGCGCGTCATCCAGCCGGAAGGTCCGCTCGCGGCGCTGGCGGCCGCGGCCGGCGTGGTTTTTTGCCTCGGTTTGATCGCCGTGCAGTATGACCACATCGCCGATGGCCTTCGCCTCCGGCTGATGCGCTTGCGCGCAGAGCTGGGCATCACCCCGCGCATTCTTTTTGTGGCGTTGATGTTGACACCCATATGGATCCGCTACGGCATCGGCGCCGGCTTCTATATCCTCTACCCGAACTTGGTCTTTTCCGCCTGGCTGCTGGCGTTATCTGCAGGGGCATTCCTCATCACTTTCGAACCGGATCGATGGATCTCGCTCGAAGCGGTCGGCAAGTCAACCGGCGTGCTGGTGCTCGTCTCGGCGATCACCCAATCTCTGTTGATGGTAGTCGACGATCCATTCTCGCTATCGTGGTCCGAGGGAAACCGCTTGTATGACTACTCTCTGGTCTTCGGCCAGCATTTGTACGATTATCCGGGCGTCATCCCCGACCCGTACAATACGCCAGGCCGCTATGGGCTGTGGGGCATTCTGTTCCTCTGGAATGGCCTTCCGATCTGGGCTCATCGGCTGTGGAATGCAGGCGTGCTTACCCTGCCGTCGCTGCTTTTTGCCTGGCTGGCAACCCGCAAAATTCAACCGCCCGTCTTACGGACGGGAATGTTTCTCTGGCTGGCTTCCTTTTTCATCATACTTGCTCCTTTACACCCGCCCTTTATGATCGTGGCGATCATCGTCGCGGCTTTCGCTTTTCACCGTTCGCCGTGGGTACGCGGCGCTTCCTTGATCGCCGCAAGTTTATACGCAGGCATCAGTCGCTGGACCTGGATACTGGGTCCCGGTATATGGGGACTGCTGACGGATCTGTTTTTGTACTATCCGGCGCGCAAAGGAAACTGGTTCCAACGGCTCGTCCCAACTGCGATCATGGCGTTGCTGGGGGTGGTACCGGGTTTGCTTCTGAACATCGACAACCTTTTCGGTCCATCAAGCGGCGCGGCGAGAGCTGTGGGACAACCCTTGTTATGGTATCGTCTCCTGCCGAATCCGACTCTTGGTCCGGGAATTTTGTTGCTGATGGTGATGATCACTGGCCCATTGATCGCCCTGCTCATCTACAAAATATGGACACGCCGATGGCGGCTGGATACCTTTCAGTTGCTCTCCGTTTGGGGTATCCTGCTGGGCTTTCTGTGCACAGGGCTGGTCATCAGTGCCAAAATTGGCGGCGGCGGCGACCTGCACAATCTTGACATGTACATTGCCTCTCTCATATTTGTGATAACGCTGGGGCTCACCTCGCAAATCCAGGAGCCGCAGGTGCAGCGGTGGCCGGCCTGGACGCTGGCCATGCTCTGCCTACTGGCAATCCTGCCTGCATATCGATTTACGCCGTTCAGTCCATCCGCAGGCTCCGACGCGTGGCTTGACCTGCCCTCACATCCGCAGAGCGCCGAAACGCTGGAGGCTATTCGAGCCGAGGTTGCCAGCGCCTCGCAGCGCGGAGAAGTGCTTTTTATGGACCAGCGTCAACTGCTCACGTTTGGTTATGTCCGCGGCGTGCCGTTCATACCGGAGTATGAAAAGAAATACATGATGGATCAAGCGCTGTCGTCGAACGCAGAGTACTTCCTACCGTACTACCAGGACCTGGCGCGGAAACGCTTCAGTTTGATCGTGACCGAGCCGCTCAAGGTGAACCTGAAGGGCAGCAACGGCGTTTTCCCTGATGAAAACGACCTATGGGTCACGTGGGTATCCGCGCCGACGCTGTGTTTCTACGAACCGATTATGACGAGCAAAGAGGTGGGCGTGCAACTACTGGCGCCGCGTGAGGATCCGACCGGCTGCGAAAAATACCTGGAACAGACCGCGCCGTGAACCTGCCGTATCTGGTGCCGCGCGTGGTTCGTCATTTTCTACCCGAGCCCGCAGTGCGTTTTTTGCTGCTCAGATCGCTGGTGATCAAGCCCGGCCTCGAGACGCGCGACCCGCAAGCGGCGGTGCAGCGCTATGTGGATGTCCTGCGCGAACGCGGCCTGGCCTTGACCGGTCAGCGCGTAATGGTCTTTGGGTATGGCGGGCGGTTCGACATCGGCGTCGGCCTGCTGGAAGCGGGTGCGGGTTCGATCGTCCTGTGTGAAAAATATGCACCGCCGGACGATGCGCACAATCGACAGTTGCTCCCCCGATACGAAGCGCATCTCACCCTGGACCGGGGCGTGGTCCGCCCCCGCAACGAGCGCGTGAACCTGCTGGAAGCGGACGTCCGCGCCCTGCGCCCGGACGAGGTCGACCCCGTGGACCTGGTCATCAGCAACTCTGTGTACGAACATGTGGACGACGTGCAGGGCATCACGCGTGCGCTGGCTTCGTTTACGCGGCCCACAGGTCTGCACATCCATTATGTGGATCTGCGCGATCACTATTTCAAATATCCCTTTGAAATGCTGTGTTATTCAGACAGCGCCTGGCG
>DASXQN010000488.1:0-5037 GCA_036507155.1 Anaerolineales bacterium | reverse complement strand
GATGCCCTCGACGCGTCGGCGGTCGGCGTCCAGGCCACACCGACCTTTGTGCTTTCGTATACTGTCAACGGTGAGACCAAGTCCGTATTGATCGAGGGCGCGGTGGCGTTCAGCGAGTTCCAGGCAAAAATTGACGCCGCGTTGGCTGAGATGGGATTGCAGTGAACCAAGTCAACGCACAGCAAGAATCAAAAGGGCGCAGCCGATGAGGCTGCGCTCTTTTGATATGTCATTGCGAGGAGGCCGCAGGCCGACGTGGCGATCCCCTCGCCACCGCGCTTCGACTTCGCTCCGCTCAGCGCGATAGTCCTTAGGATACTCTATTGGAAAAGAGACAACACCCACACGATCAGCGGCGCGATTGCCAGCGCCGGCAGGAAGTTCCCGATTCGGATCGGCTTGATCTCGAGCAGGCTGCTGAGCGCCAGCCCGAACAGGATCACACCTCCAGCGGCCGTCATCTCGAGGATGCGCGGGTCGCTGGCCGCGATCTGTGCTCCGCCCGGCGCCAGCAGAAATTGTCCGAGCTGCGCGGCCAGCAGGCTGATCCCGCCTTGAAAGATGAGCACCGTCAGCGCCGAAAAAAGGACGCCTACGCCCAGCGTCGACGCGAAGGCCATGGCAGCGAACCCGTCCAGGACGGACTTCACGGCCAGCAGGTTGTAGTCGCCGCGCAGTCCATCATTGATCGAGCCGAGGATCGTCATCGGGCCGACGCAGAACAGCAGGGAAGCCGTCAAAAAGCCGCGCACGAAGCGCGAACCGCCGGTGGACGGCTTGCGGGTCGAAGGCCCGAGCGCAACATCTACGGAGGGGGCGAAGCGCTGCTCGATGACGCGGCCCAGGTTTTGGAGTCCGTCTTCGATCTTCCACCACTCGCCCAACAAGCCGCCGATCAGCATGCTGCCGAGCACGATGAGCGGGTTGCCCGTCTGCAGGAACATCTGCAGGCCCATGGCCGCCGTGAAGAGACCAAGGCCGGCCACGACGGTCTGTTTGAGACGCTCGGGGATGCGCGCGCCGAAGAGCAGGCCGAGCAGGCCGCCGATCAGAACCGTGGCGACGTTAAGGAATGTGCCCGTCATGAGTAAATGACCTCGGAGGTCTGTGCTGCGCTTATTCTTTCGCGAGCGACGTCTCTTGCCCGGCGGATTGGTTTTCCAGCAATTCGAGAACAAAACAAAGCGAAGAAAGCCGGTTGAGATAACGCTGCAAGTCGGGATTGCTGATCTCACCCGCGTCGAACAGCGCCACCACGCGGCGTTCGGCACGCCGCACGATCGCGCGCGCCTGCGAGAGCGCCGCGCCGCCAGCGGTGTCTCCGGGCAGGATGAATTCCTTGGGGATCTCGACGCGCCGGCTGATGAGCTCGGTCTGTTCCTCGAGCCAGTGCACGCGCGCCTTGTCGATCGTCCGGAAGCGTTCGGCGTTGGCGGGAGTGGCGGCCACCTCGGCCATGAACTTATACAGATCGCGCTGCGCCTCCAGGATCACCGGCAGGGTTTCCGGCACGCGCGTCAGCGCGCGCGCCATGCCCAGGGCGGCCGAGGCCTCGTCCAGCGCGCCGAGGGCTTCCATGCGCGCGTGATATTTCGGCACGCGGCCTTCACCCAACAGTCCGGTGGTTCCATCATCGCCTTTGGCAGTGTAAAAAGCCATGCCTCGATTATATAACATAGAGCGGGGCACAGGCGGCCACGTGTATAATTCATCCAGGTCATCATGTTGCAATCCATCCACGCGGAGATCACGCGTCAGGCGCTCGAAACGCATTTCAGCGCGCGCGCGTTGACAGCCATTATCGCAGCCAACCTCGGCCAGGACGCCTTGAGCGGCCAATTCGGTCACGACGAATACCACTTCGACAACAACGCCTTCGAGAAGGGCCGCGGCTACATCGAAGCGCAGCGCAGCCTACTCTTCTCTTCGCTGAACGACGGCGACGCAGCGCGCGCTTGGTCTGCCTTCGGGCGCCTGACCCACGCAGCGCAAGATTTCTACGCCCACAGCAATTACGTTACATTGTGGCTGGCCCGCAACGTCGACTCGGCGCAGCCACTCACCAGCACGATTCCCGCCCCGGCCAAAATTGATCCCGTTGATCCGGCCCTGGTCACCAGCCCGGACCTGCGCTCTGGGAAACTTTATTACCCGCAGGAAGCCGTGTATTTTGTGCCGGGCCTGCGCAAGTTGGCGCTGTCGATCCTGCCGCGTGACTCGCACGCGCACATGAACCTGGACTCGGCGGAGCGCGGCTCAAATTTTCCGTATGCGTTCGCGGCAGCCATCAAACGCACGCAGTTGGAATTTGATCTTCTCAAAACACTGCTCGCCGCCGACCGTTTCGGGCTGTTCACGGAATTTGTGGACCGCGAAGCAGGGAAGCCCGCGAAGAAAAAGAACAGCGTTCCTTCGCGTCCTTCGCTCCTTCGCGGTTAGCCTATCTTCTTCAAATAATTTTCATATGCCGCGTAAAAACACTTCCACCAGTTCCTTTGGATCGCCGGGCCGCGCCGGGCATGACTCATCATCGTTCTACTCAGCGCGCCTGTACGACGACCAAACACTGCCCGAAACGATGCCGTTCGTGGAGAACGCCATCCCGCCCGAGCGGCTGGACCGCGTGCTGCAGGCCTCGTCCGAGCAGATGAGCGACCTGCCGGATGCGTCCGTGCACCTGATGGTAACCTCGCCGCCGTACAACGTCGGCAAGGATTACGACGAGGACCTGACGCTCGAGGAATACCTGGCCTTCCTGCGCCGCGTCTGGGCCGAGACCTACCGCGTGCTGGTCCCTGGCGGGCGGGCCTGCATCAACGTGGCGAATCTTGGTCGCAAACCCTATATTCCGTTGCATACTTTCCTGATTGCTGATTTGCTCGATTTGGGTTTCTTGATGCGCGGTGAGATCATCTGGGACAAGGCCGCCTCGGCCAGCAGTTCCACCGCCTGGGGTTCCTGGCAATCCGCCTCCAACCCTACCCTGCGTGACGTGCACGAGTATGTGCTGGTGTTCTCCAAGGGTAATTTCGGGCGCAAGAAGCTGGACGGCCGGGCCGATACGATCACGCGCGAGGAATTCCTCGAGTTCACGAAGTCCGTATGGACGCTGACAGCCGAGTCCGCGCGGAAGATCGGGCACCCGGCGCCGTTCCCGGTGGAGCTGCCCTACCGCCTGATCCAGTTGTACACGTACTCCGGCGAAGTGGTGCTCGATCCGTTCATGGGCTCCGGCCAGACCGCGCTGGCCGCGTTGAAGAGCGATCGCCATTACGTGGGCTATGAAGTCAACACAGAATATCTGGCGCTGGCGGAGAAACGCATTCGCGCAAGATCCGAAAGCGCAGGAGAGAACGGCTATGTCTAAGGCCGCGCGTTCGATCACTGTGTTCGGGATCTATCTCGGTTTTTCAGGTTTGTCGTTCATCTTCATACCAAACATATTTTTGCCGTTGCTCGGCTTTCCGGCCACGACCGAGGTCTGGATCCGAATGGTCGGACTCTTGGCGTTGATCCTCGGAATGTATTTCCTGTACAGCGTGCGCTACAACGACCGGCTTTTCTTCCGCGCCACGATCATCGCCCGGTTGATGTTCTTCACCGGCGTCACCGCGTTCGCGCTGTTGGGTTGGGCTAGTCCGCTGCTGATCGTCTTCGGGCTGGTGGATCTGGCTGGCGCAGCCTGGACCTGGCTCGCGCTGAAGGCGGAAGCGAATGCCTGAAACACCGCGGCTGCTGCTCTTTTTCGTCGCGGCATTGATCCTGCTGTTGACGCCCGGTCCCGCGGTGCTTTACATCGTAGCGCGCAGTATCGATCAAGGCCGCGTGGCGGGTTTGGTCTCGGTATTGAGCATCGAGGCCGGTAACTTCGTGCATGTACTGGCTGCCACGTTCGGCCTCTCGGCTCTGCTGATGTCTTCTGCGCTGGCATTCTCCGCCGTGAAATATCTCGGCGCGGCGTACCTCATCTATCTTGGCATTCGAAAACTGCTTTCGCACCCTGTCCCGATCCAGGTGCCCGGCGCCGCCGCTCAATCGCTGCGCAGGATCTTTACGCAAGGTGTGCTGGTCGCCGTCCTGAACCCGAAGACCGCGCTCTTCTTCCTGGCCTTCCTGCCGCAATTTGTGGACAGCAGCCGCGGACCGGTCGCGCGGCAAATGCTGCTGCTCGGTTGCATTTTCGTCCTGATGGCGCTCATCAGCGACAGCCTGTACGCTCTGCTGGCGGATTCGCTCGGACAATGGGTGAGGCGCTCGCCTGCCTTCCTGCGCGGTGAACGGTATGTCGTGGGCGGCGTATACGTGGGCTTGGGCATCACCGCCGCGCTGGCCGGCCCGCCCAGGCATTGACCCTCGCCCGCGTTTCGCCGCGGTTCTTTCCCCATGTTCGGCACAAGCCGTAAACCAACCTTCGAGGTCAAGTCTTCTCCCATCCAGGGACTGGGCGGCTTCGCGACGCGGCCGATCCGCAAGGGCACTCGCATCATCGAGTACCTCGGCGAGCGGATTACGCCGAAGGAAGCCGACCGGCGCTACGATGATGAACTTTCCGAGCACTCGCATGTATTGTTGTTCACGGTGGACGGGAAAACTGTTATCGACGCCGGCGTGAAAGGGAACGACGCCCACTTTATCAATCACTCCTGTGAGCCGAATTGCGAGACGGTGGTTGATAATAGGCGGGTCTACATCGAGGCATTGCGAGCCATCGACGTTGGCGAAGAGCTGACCTACGACTACAATCTGCAGTTCGAAGGCAGGCTGGATGCGAAGGTGAAAGCGCGTTACGCCTGTCGGTGCGGGACCCCGTCCTGCCGCGGCAGCATGCTCGAGGCGCGTCCGGCGCGGCGCAAGAAGAGCGCGCGCAAACCGTCCCACGCGCGCGGCTGATGCCGTCTTTTCATCTCTAGTATAATGACTGCCATGGACATCAAAACGCAATTGAACGAATCCGTAAAAGACGCCATGAAATCGGGCGACGAGGTCCGCAAACGAACGGTGCGCATGGTACTGGCCGCCGTTCAGCAGGCTGAGGTC
>DASXQN010000487.1:0-6783 GCA_036507155.1 Anaerolineales bacterium | reverse complement strand
AGAACTTGCTCACCCAGGAGGCCGAGAAGCGCCGCGAGGACCTCGAGATCTACATCCCGCCGGGTCCGCGGCTCGGCGATGTGGTTTTCGAGTTTGACGGCCTAACTAAGTCTTTTGAGGATAGGCTGATCATCGATCATTTCTCAGGCACCGTGCCCGCGGGCGCGATCATCGGGATCATCGGTCCCAACGGCGCGGGCAAGACCACGCTGCTGAAGATGATCATCGGCACAGAGAAGCCGGACAGCGGCACGATCAAGATCGGCGAGACGGTCAAACTGGCATACGCCGACCAATCCCGCACGCTCGATCCGGACAAGACCGTCTACGAGGAGATCTCGCAGGGCGCGGACACGCTGGAACTCGGCAAACGCAAGATCAACTCGCGCGGCTACGTCTCGTCGTTCAACTTCCTCGGGACCGACCAGCAGAAGAAGGTCGGGACGCTCTCGGGCGGGGAGCGCAATCGCGTGCATTTGGCAAAGACCCTCACCGAGGGCGCCAATGTCCTCTTGCTCGACGAACCCACCAACGACCTGGACGTCAACACATTGCGCGCGCTCGAAGAGGCGCTGGAGGAATTCGCCGGCACCGCGGTCGTCGTCAGCCACGACCGCTGGTTCCTCGACCGTATCTGCACGCATATCATCGCTTTCGAGGACGAGAGCCAGGCCAGGATGGTGCTGGGCAATTGGTCCGATTACGAGGCGTATCTGCGGGAGAAATTCGGCAAGGACAGCACGCCGCATCGCGTGAAATACAGGATGTTGAAGAGATGATCTGTAGGGGCGCAGCACGCTGCGCCCGTAAGGGTATGTTGCGCACGATACGATGATGTACGCGCGGACGGCCGTCCGCCTTTACGTAAGGGCGAGGTCATCTCGCCCTTGAGCGGGCGACCACATGGGTCGCCCCTACGGAAAAATAATCCATGAAAACAAAAATTACCTTCTTCCTCCTCTGCCTCCTCCTCGCCGCATGCAGCCGCGCGACGGCACCCAGCGCGCCCGATGTGACCCTCAAGAAGGATATCGGCGACGAGTTCAAGCTGGTATTCGAATCAAATCCCAGCACGGGCTATCACTGGGAGATCATCGGCGGCCTGGACTCGAAGATCGTGGAACTCGTCCAGCAGTATTATCAGAGCAACAGCGAAGTGACCCTGGTAGGCGGCGGTGGCGTGGACATCTGGGTCTTCCGCGCCGTGGGCGCCGGCACGACGACCATCACGGTGGGTTATTTCCCGCCGTCCAACGGCGCGAGCGAACCTGAAAAGACCGAGACCTTCACGCTGATCGTGGCGAGAAATCAATAAGAAAAGAGCAGCCGGCTGGCCGCTCTTTTCTTGTGCAGGATTCGTCCGGCAGTGAAAGGGCGACCACCGGCGTCGCACCTACCTACTTTTTCGCGGGCGCGCTCGCGGCCGCCATCCCAGCGCCCCTGCCGAGCACATACGCACCGTAGACCAGCAAGGCCACCACGATCAGTTGGACCAGTTGGATCAGCCCGCCAAACGGCGATGAGCCATGGCCCATCATCATCAGGCCATGCTGGCCGTGCCTCGGACCGCGGAATTCCCCCGCTCCGCCTTCCATCATCGGCCCAGGTACGCCGGGTCCACCCTTGTGCTCCCCGAAGGCGCCGTCCGGGCGGATTCCCGGAACGTCGCCGGCCTGGGCTTGCGCCTCGCGGGACTCGGTGAACAGCACGCCGCCATTCTGCCGGATCGACAGGACGCCGATCACCGCCACGATCGCCACCACCAACAAAATACCAAGAATCCATTTCCACGTCTTATTCATTTTTGCTCCTTTGTCAGCATGCACGGAATCATAAACGCGGCTTGTAAAAACCTTGTAAAGAATCGAGCGCTCCGGATAAGACTTTCTTCATCTTGGATTCATTTTCCTGTAAGCGAAAAAGGCGGCCCGCGCGTCCCTTGTAAGCCGGGCGCGGAAACGATATGATATTCCCACGCCGAAAAACAGAATACCGGAGGAGAAATGAAGCGTCGACACTGGATCGCCAGCCTGACGTTGTCGCTTGTGATTCAAGCCTGCGGACTTTCATCCACCCCAACGCCGCTGCCGCCCACCGGCACAATCGCGCCGTCCCTTACAGGGCCTTCGACGGGCAGCCCGACGGCCATCCAAACGTACGTCCTGCCTACGATCACGCCCTCGCCCACGCCGCCCCTGGCGCTGGCCTTTCCGCAAGACCAACGCCTCAACTGCCGCTATGGCCCCGGGACCGCCTATGAGATCATCGGCGACCTGGAAGTAGACCAAAGCGCGCAGATCGCGGGCCGCAACGCGGACGACACCTGGTGGTACGTCGAGGACCCCGGCAACCCGGGCAGTTTCTGCTGGATCTTCGCGGAGCTGACCGACACGCTCGGCAACACGAGCGGTATGCCTGTCATCCCGCCGCCGGCCGTGGGCGTGACCAAGATCTCCGTCGCGGTCGATCCACCGCACCGCTCGGTGAGCTGCGTTGCCTTCCCGCAGACCTTCTACGTCACTGCCGAGATCAGCACGAACGGGCCGGCCATCGTCAGCTGGCGCTGGGAGGTCAGCAGCGGCGAGGTCAGCCCCGATAGCACGCTGACCTTCACGCAGTCAGGCACGCAATTGGTGGAGTATTATTATCAGTCGCGCAGCGCCAACGATTATGTCGTGGTGCTGCACGTGCTCAGCCCGAACGAATCCTATGGACAAATTAATTTCAGGGTAGACTGCACACCATAAGAAAATGTCATTGCGAGCGATGGTCGAGTAGTGGCGCCGAAGGCGCCACATATCGAGACCGAGCGCGGCAATCTCCTCGCCCTATTGAGTGTCATATCGCAAGAGAATTAAGGCTTTAGCAATGGACGTATTCCTACTCATCCTCTCGCTGATTGTGCTCATTCTTGGCTGGACCTGGATGCTGGTCCCGGCTTTTTACGGGCTGCCCTCCCTGCACACGCGCCGGGGCCGTATCCGCAAGGCATTGCAGTTGGCGGAACTCAAACCGGACGAAGTCCTCTACGATCTGGGCGCGGGCGATGGGCGCGTGCTCGTCATCGCCGCGAAAGAATTCGAGGCGCAGGCGGTGGGCATCGAGGTCGGCCCGGTGCAGTGCGCGGCAGCCTGGGTCAACGCGCTGGCGAACGGAGTCAGGCCGAAGGTCCGCGTGAAGCGGGACGATTTCTTCAAAGCCGACCTGAGTGCGGCGGATGTCGTCTTCATCTACGCCACCTCGCGTCAGGCCGTCCGACTCGAAAAGCAGCTCGCCGCGCAGCTTCGTCCCGGCGCGCGCGTCGTGACCATCTCGTTCGATTTTCCGCACTGGGAGCCGGCCGGCTTCGACCAGGGCGAACTGATCTTCCTGTACAAGATGCCGCCGCAGCCCGGCGACCTGACGTCTTTCCTGTCGCGGCGGTAGCTGACTCTTGGAACAGGTTTGCAAGCTGAAGGCCGTCAAGAATACCCTATAATGTGGGTCGGGTAATCTTCCGCCCTCATTCACGATCGTCTGGAAACCCATGAAATTTCGTGCGGCCACGCTCCTCGTCCTGTTTGCGATCGTCCTCGCGTTCGCGCTCGCGGCTGTTCCCAGCGGGCCGGTCTCCGCGCAGATCTGTGTCGATCCAAATCAACGACCGATCCCATGCCCAGAGAAGGAAAAGAAGCAGCACTGCGGCCCCAACAACCCTTGCCCCACGCCGGCCACCTCGACCCCCACTGCAACCTTAACGGCGACGCCCACAGCCTCGGCCATCCCTTCGGCAACTCCCACGGCTAGCCCTAATCCCGCTCTTGCACCTCCCCCGTCGGCGGGCGGCTTTGCATGTCCACCCTTCGTCAGCAACATCCCGATCGGCGCCGCCGTTCTTGGGGCAGGCATCGTCTTGCAATTCCTTGCCAGGCGAGGGGGCGCGGCCAGCCTGCCTGCCATGAATCAAGGAGGCGGATCGACGACCGGCGCGGCGAAACTAATCGGGACGGGGCTCAGCGGCCTGGGCTCGGGCCCGCTGGGTGCGGGTCTCTTAGGCGGCGCCCTGGGTATGGAGTGCATTTCTGCCCCGCTGGTGCTGCCGGTCGGTGCATTACTCGGCTTGTTCATCGTCCTTGCGGCTGGATGGCTGCTGGGGAACAACGGCCCCTCCAAGTTCACGGCGGCGGCCCATGGTAACTTGAATCCAGAGACCACATACAGCACTTTTGAAATGATGGGGACGATCGCAGAGAGCGGCAGCGTGACGGGCAGCGCCGGGATGTACAGCGACAAGGAACTGGAATGAGGCGGTGAACAGGCGCTCGCTCGAATCGCTGGAACGCTGGCGCGAGCAGATCACGCTTGTTCCGCCAAAAGAGACCCTCTCTGAAATCGCCCGGCATGTGCAAGCCAAGCTGCCGGGCGCTTACTTACGCTTCGGGGATGGAGATGTGCGCCTGATGGCGGGCGTGGCGGATGTCCTGCAAAAACAGTCTCCTGCGCTCACGCTCGAGATGCAGGAGGCGTTTCTTTTGGAAGGCCCGGGGATATTCAAGTCGCTGGCGTTGGATTGCCGCGCGCTCGGGTTGCAGCCCGGCATGCAATACAAATTGTTCGGTATGACGGACGCGGACGCGCTCAACATGTTGCGCTATGCGGGGCGCTACTTCGCCGGACAGAAGTCCCATTCGCATTCCGCGCTGGCTTATCTCTCGATCTTCGATCCGCAGTCCGCCGTTGACTTTCTTCTGGCGTTGAAAGCCTTTCGCCCGTTATTTGTGGGGAACGAATACATTCCGCCGCGTCTCGTCCAGACGCTCTTCGGCCACACCGGTCACGTGCCGGCGCCCAGCCGCGATGCGTACGCGCAGATCGATCGGATCGAAGCCGACATCCGGCGCTTCCTGCAATGGGACAGGCCGTACCCTGTGATCGTCCTTGCGCTGGGCTGCGCCGGCCGGCCCCTGGCCAAGCGATTCATTCGCAGCGGCTTCAAAGGTTTCATCTTCGACTTCGGCAGCCTGATCGACGCCCTCGCTGGAGCATCCACCCGGGACTGGATCCGGCTCGCGCCGCATAACCCGCGTCAGATCTTCGACCTGGACTGGCCGCGCACCACGCCACGGCCTTACGTACAAAAGCCCAATCACCGCGGTCCTGAGCCGGCTCAGTTCAATGTCCGTTGGGAAGGGCCGCAGCTCCTGCATCATTCGTTCGCGGTCATCAACCGCGAGCTGTGCATCCAACTCGCGCGCGATGCGCGCGTCGACCTGAGCATCTCGCCGCTGTGGCCAAATCAATTCACCCCCGACGCCGACGAACGCTTCCCTCTGCTGTACGAGCGCTTCTTCCAGCTGCCGGCGGGGCCCATAGATGTCACCGTGCGCCACAAGCCGTGGCCCGATTTTCGCCCGCCGGCGGAGGGCCATTGGGTGACGATCCAGCCATGGGAATATGCGAACATCCCGGAAGACTGGATAAAGCCCATGCAGAACGAAGTGGACGAGGTCTGGGTTCACAGCCAGTTCGTCCATGACTGTTACGTGCGCGGCGGCCTGACCGCTGACCGCCTGCAGTACATTCCGCTGGGGGTCAACACACACATCTTCCGGCCGGATGCCGCGCCGACAAAGCTGGAAACGGATAAACGCTATAAGTTCTTGTTCGTGGGCGGCACGCAGTGGCGCAAAGGCACCGACATTTTGCTTAAGGCGTACCACAAGGCGTTTAGCGACCGCGACGATGTGTGCCTGGTGATCAAGGATTTGGGCAACAAGACCTTTTACAAGGGCGCCTCTTACGATAAGCTCCTGGCCGATCTGCAGAGGCGCGCCGGCGCGCCGCAAGTCCTCTATCTTGACTCGCTTTTCAGCGATTCCGAGCTGGCCGGTCTTTATGCGGCCTGCGATTGTTATGTTCAACCGTACCGGGCCGAGGGATTTGCACTGCCGATCGCAGAGGCCATGGCATGCGGGCTGCCCGTCGTCGTCACCGACCGCGGGCCGGCGATCGACTTTGTCACTGAGGCCACGGGATATATGCTGCCCTCACGGATCACCTATATGAACAAGCGCTGGCCGGGGGTCAGCCGGGAGAAGGCGCGCATCGAATATGCCGAGCCGGACGAAGGGGCGCTGATCGAATTGATGCGGCACGCCGTCTCGCATCCCGAGCAACTCCATCAAAAGGGCCAGGCGGGCAGCGTACATATCCGTGAGAACTGGACCTGGGAGCGGTCGGCGCAGGCAGTCATCCGCCGCTTCGAGGCGCTGCGCGAACTGCCGATCCGTCGACAGACAAATCGCTGATCCCGACCGGCTCCATTGCAACTTGCGCTTAATGCGCCGCGCGTCCTGGCCGGCACTGTAGAATTGACGCATGGAACATAGGGCCGACTTTTTTCGCGACCGGTTGGCACAGATCGAAAATACGCCGAAACCCACGATCTTCGTGGTCGGTTTATTGATCACGCTGTTCCTGGGGGTCATCGATTACCTGACCGGTTTTGAGATCTCCTTTTCATTCTTCTACCTGATCCCGGTTTCGCTCGTGGCCTGGAGCGTGGGGCAAAAGGCCGCCGTTTTCATTTCCTTCGCGAGCGCCATCATCTGGCTGGCCGCGAATTTGCTGGCCGGCCAGTTGTACTCCACCCCGCTGATCCCGTTCTGGAACATGCTGATGCGGCTCGGGATCTTTCTGCTGACGACACTGCTGCTGGTCAATCTACGGCGCGTGCTCGAAGTGGAGCGCGACCTGGCCCGCACGGATTTCCTGACCGGCACGCTGAACAGCCGTGCCTTCACG
>DASXQN010000486.1:0-2574 GCA_036507155.1 Anaerolineales bacterium | reverse complement strand
GCTGCCCTGGGACCGGGCATCGTCCTGCTGCTCGCCTGGGGTGCAGCAATCTTTCTCGGCTGAGACGCATGCGGGCTGGCCGCAGAAACCATCAGCGGGCGCGCGTGTTTCCTTGCATAGACTAACGCTGAAGAGAGGCCTTGAATGCAGATTGTGATTGGCGCAGGAATTGTTCTGTTGGGGTACATCCTCGGCTCGATCCCCTTCGGCTTGTTGATCGTAAAGATCAAAACCGGCAAGGATATTCGCACGGTGGAGAGCGGCCGCACCGGCGGGACGAACGCCATGCGCGCCGCCGGGTTTTGGGCCGGTTTCCTGACGGCCGCGCTCGACATCTTGAAGGGCGCAGTCGCGGTCTGGATCGCGCAAGCGGTCGATCCGGCGAACCATGCGCTGCATGTGCTGGCCCCGATCGCGGCGATCCTCGGCCATAACTATTCGATGTTCGTTGTGGAACGCGACGCGAACGGAAAGATCCTGCGGCTGCGCGGCGGCGCGGGGGGCGCGCCTGCGGTAGGCGGCGCGTTGGGGTTGTGGGCGCCTTCGGTGCTTTACGTCCTGCCGCTGGGTATCCTGGTCTTCTTTACGCTCGGGTACGCCTCGATCACCACGATCAGCGTGGCGCTGTTCGTTACGATCGTGTTCGCGGTACGCGCCTGGCTCGGCCTGACGCCCTGGGTGGACGTGCTCTACGGCGTCGCTGCCGAGGTGCTGTTGATCTGGGCGCTGCGCCCCAACATCCGCAAGTTGTTCAGAGGCGAGGAGCGCGTGATCAAGTACAGTCTGCATGGATTGATCAGGGCCAGGCGCGAGAAAGCCGGCGCCTAAGCGTGCTTGAAACAAAACATCACCCCGCACTTTCGACGGGGTGATGTTTTTTTGTTGGATCGGCATAACCTGGGACGCGCTACTCGTCCTGCACTTGCTGAAGGACGGCCTGCAAATTGCGCCGGTGCAGCCCTTCCGCCAGTCCTCCCAGATACACGCGGCTCTTACCGGAATCTTCGATGCCCACTGTCTCCAGGAACTCCTGCGGATCGCGACGGCGCGCGGCGGCTTTGGCGGCTTTCTTGATGGCGGCCAGATAGGTGAGGTTCTCTTTCACCGCGGCATCGATCTCGCCGCGCAGGATGATGTCGCCGTGACCCTGGATAATGTTTTCGAGCCCCATGCGGCTGATCTTTTTAATGGAGGCGACGATCTCATCCAGATTGCCATCTACCACATACGGCAGCGGCATGAACGAATCGCCGGCGAAAAGGACGCGATCCTCGTCCACCAGCACCGCGATCCCGTCCGGGCTGTGACCGGGAGCCGGCAGGATGGTCAGGTTTTTCTTCCCGACGCGCAAGGCCAGCTCTCCCGATTGCAAAGTAATGTGCGGCAGGACGATCTTCACCTGTCGCAGCGCCACGTTTTGCTTGCGGGCCGCATCCAGCGACGGTTGGCCGCGCGTCTCAAGCAGCTCGCGACAGGCAGCGTGTGCGATCACCGTTGCGCCGGGGAAAAAACAATTGCCCCAGGCGTGGTCCGCGTGATAGTGTGTGTTGATCACATAACGTACCGGCACGCCGAGCTCGCGTTCGATGAACTCGCGCATGCCCAGGGTTTCATCCGGCAGGGCGAGGGTGTCGATCACGACCGCCCATTGCGGCCCGGCCACCACGCCGGCGGTCACCTGTGCATACACTTCACTTTGGAACCAGAAAACATTTTCAGAAACTCGTTCGCGATGCATCGTCCGCCTCTCGAAAAATAAGCTTATTGATACTACAGACAGTGGTTGTAAGTCAAGTTGTCTAGACGCATTTCGCGACGTACTCACTTGATTCTCATCCCCTACCGTGATACACTTTAGCCTGAAATGGCAGTTAACGTCCTGGTTGTCACGACCTCTTCCGCCGTCGCAGAAACCATCCACGGCAGCCTCAATGGGACCGGGCCATTTCGTATCCACGTCGTCAACAATAAAGCTTCGGCGGTCGTCAAAGCCGATGAACAAGCCTGCTCCGTCGCCATCCTGGATCTCGATCTGGGAGCCGGAGCAGTTTCCGATATCGGCCGGGCTTTGCGCACGATCAGCCTGTCGATCAAGTTGATCGTGCTGTGCCAGGATGAAACCCCGCCGGCGCTGGATGAGATTCGCCCGTGGGTGCTGCTGCGCAAGCCGTTGCAGCTGCGCGAGTTGATCCACACGCTCGACAAACCCGCCCCGGCCGAGGCTCCCTTAGAAACAGAAGAGAACTCCGATATGCCCTGGCTTCAGGACGTCAGCAAAGCCGCGCAATATCTGACGCGGCTGACGCTCGAGTCATCCGCGCAGGCCGCGTTGATCACGCATAAGAACTCATTGTGGGCCTATGCGGGCGGACTATCGCAGAACGCCGGCCTCGAGATCGCCCAAACCGTCAGCCGGAACTGGGATGGACAGAAGAGCAGCGACCTGCTGCGCTTTATCCGACTCGAGAGCACGAAGGCCGAGCACATGCTGTATGCCACACGCCTCGCGCCGGACCTGATCCTGGCCCTCGTGTTCGACGCGGAAACGCCCTTCAGCACGATCCGCTCCCAGGC
>DASXQN010000485.1:0-6199 GCA_036507155.1 Anaerolineales bacterium | reverse complement strand
CCGCTCATCTGGACGTTATCGAGATTATCAGGATCATAGAGAACCTCCACTTGGTCGCCAAGATCGAAAGCGGGCGGCGCGGAGCACACGTTCCCATAGTATCTAACCGGTTGGCCATCGCGCGTGCTGAACTCGATCACCGGACAGTACGAGCTTCCGCCTTCCGAGCTGCTGGACATGTTGAAATCCGTTACGGTGCCTGTGGCGGTTTCAGCCCGCTGGAGGAAACTCTGTTCACGGAAATACAGCATCCCGGCGATGGCGAGCATGACCAGGCCGATGCCCCCGAAAGTGATGACGAAGATCTTCATACGTACTTCTCCTCGACAGGGATTTGAAAATCGTCCCTACTGTACGAGGAATGGCGGCCGCCGGCAATCACCAGCTGGTAATCCGTGTCAAGTGCCGCCGACGATTGACTGTTCCTTGCCAAACAAGTTTTGACAATGCTCAAGTACGCGTCGATTTTGACGAGGAGCTCAGTAAAGCAGTTGTCATGAATCCCACGATCGCGAACTCGACCAGCCAGAATACCCAGGTGAAGAACGGTCCGACGTTTAGTTTGCGGTCGCTGTACCAACGGCCGATTGAGATTCCGGCCTTTGCCTGGTACAGAATGAAACCGATCGGCCCGGTATGCCCGGTCTCCTGTTTGAGTGCATAATCGACAAACGCATCCGCAACCGCCGGCTCCGGCTTTCCGGTCTCCTGCTCGATCTGTTGATTCATCTTGGAAGCCAGGGTGAGCCTGAAAGCCAGATAGTCGGTGTAGTGAAATGCGCCGTAGATCATGCTCGCCATCAGGATCGCCAATGAAATCCCTGCCCGGAGCCCCTGGATCTTGAGTTTTGAGATGATTCCGTTCAGGATCACGGCGCCGCACATACCCATGCCTAACGGGAAGAGGACAACGATGTAGATGAGGTTGGAAAGCATCGAGGCTGCGAAGCCGATCAGGAATCCGCTCGGGATGATCAACAGCATCGCGCCAATAAGGCTCAGTATGGTGATGATCTTGCTTTTCACGTTCATTCCCCCCTGTTTCAGACGTGTTTGCGCCTTCAGGCCTCAGCAGATATTTTCATAAGGTGGACCAAAGCTGGCCTTCATGCCGAGCAACCGATAGTATTCCTTGATAAACCTCCTATACTTCTCCCAAAGCTCAGGCCTTCGCAGGTCGAAGAGATCAAACAGGCGTTGCCCATAGTGCTTCCAGATAACGGATTGCAGCGTCACTGCATATAGCGGAGGGAACTCATTGAGGGTTTTCTTTGCCGCCTCCGAATGGCTGAAGGCTTCTATCACTGAGGGTACCCCCTTCGGCATCACAAATTGTTCTTTTGCGTGCTCTGCCGACAAATCATCGAGGAAGCGAAGCGGGTCAACAAAATTGTGCCAGCAACGACACTCCTCGCCCTGGTATTTCATGAAAGGCATCTCGTTTGCGGCGTGAAGCCGACCAAATTCTACTGATAGTTCGTCATGCTCAGGCCGTTGCTGTTGCGAATAGCTAAAACTTACGCGACAACGCGGAGATTCATATATCGCAGTGGCGTTTCCTCGCCTCGAACTAGCCGTGAAACCAAGGTGAAGATCCCATTTCCTCGTATCTAAGTTCTCCTCAATCATTTGCGTGAGCGCATTGACAAGCTTTTCGCCGTCTTTAATGGTCCTGTTTTCTTTCATGAAAGCACTCATCGGCCGATCTCCACTACGGCTTCGTCCAGTGCATCATCTTTTCGGCATAATCTACCGAAAATACATAACCTTGGTCCATCAGGAATTCGGCCTCCCTTAGCCTGAAGGGTATCCGGCCACCAAATATGGAGGCGACGCTTTCACTTTCTCCGGATTCAAGAAGATTGATTGCATAGATGTCTCTCTGAACCTCGCGATCGTTCAAGCTATCAAAGGAGTAATCGACGCTCAATTTGGCCTCGTCCGCTAATCGCAGCGCCTCCTCATCAATCGCCCATAGATATTCTTCTTTTTGGCTTGGCTCAAGATCTGTGAAAACCTTGTCCAGCCCTGGGTTAGGACCATAAAAGCTCGCTCCCTCTTCCCGGGCAACGCCGATAAATCCCTCGTCCAGGGTTCCCTCCACCCATTTTCCAATAACCAACACGTCGCCATCGCCCTGCATTGAGTTTTCCGCAATAGTCTGGATCAATTCTCTAGCCTCCGGGCCGTTCAAGTCGTCGAGCTGTGCCAATTCCTGGGCCGCCTGCAACGCGATCGCATCCTCATCCGCGCGCCGCGTCAGTTCTGAGCCGTGCAATCTCAGCACCTCGTCATCCCAGTAGGACAGCGCCCGGACCGCCTCCGGCTCCAAATCAATTATAGTGTCGATCTCAACAGGATCCAGGGCATCAAATAGCCTGTTCGCCTGGACGACGTCCACCAGCTGCATCAAATGCACTGCGTCCTCGCCTTGATCCTTGATGAGCTGGATGCCTTCCCTTCCATACCAGACCAGCACCTCGATACCTTCGTCGCCATACGAGCCGAGGATGGGTATTGCGTCGTAGCCGTAATTCGTCACGAGCTGCACTACGTCATCGCTATGCAGCGTGATTAGAGCAATGGCATCATCCCCGAACTTCGTAAGCTGCGCGGTGATTTCTTTGAGGGCAGTGTTGCCCGGGACGCCGCCATCTTGAATCTCGGACTGTAATTCAAGGTAGGTGTCCAGGGCCCCGGCCTCATCGCCGAGCAGCCTTTGTACCGGTGCTTTGACCGTCAAGTAAGCTTGTTCGCCGAGGTCGAAGGCCTCCATGACCACGCCGGCCCTCGCGCACAGCGGCGGATATCTGAAGCAAAAAGTGGTCATGCGCGTGAGAGTCGCGAAACCACCCAGGCTGAGAACATATCCGGCGCCCGCCACCACGGCGGCGCTGCCGGCTGCGACGAGCAGATTACTCCATACCTTCTCGCCCAGCGGACGATCGTAGTAGGCGTTCAAACCGACGGTTCCCAACGCCACCGTTCCACCGGCGAGCGCAGCACCACCCGCGATCCAGGCAGCCGCGACGAGGGGCGCGGCGACTCCCCCGGTGAGGAGAACGGCGGCCACGCCAAGGCCGATTGCGACTCCGATGCCGAGAGAGACCGCGGCTTGATTCTCGTCGATCGAGCCCAGCACGCTGCTCCACCAAGATTCGTTCTGGCCCTCCGCCAGCCTCGCCTGCTCCATCCGGGCCAGGCCGTTCCACCGTTCAGCATCGACCTTCCGGCTGAGGTATGTGTCCGAATCCTGAGGCTGCGCCGCGTAACTGCGTGTCTCGGGCTCGAGCTGCAGTTCTTTGCTGAGTGCGCGCGCCCCTTCCAGAGCCGCACGACGCGCGCTTGCGAGCAGGCGCGGGAGATTCAGTTCGGCTTCAACTTGCGCAGCTTTTGCCGCACGGATCTTTTGCTGATAGTCGCTGGGCACTTTTTCGCCGCTCGCTGTTGGCCTGGAAGCCTGCTCGCGCTTCGCGCGCAGGATCTCCGTCGTGAAAGCACCCACCGCAGCAATAGCCGCGGCGCCCCACAAAAGATTGGAGTTCGTCGGATCTCCGGCTCGCGCACCACCGGATTCCTCTGCTGCAAAATTGACGGTTCCAACTGCCCCGGTTACCGCAGCAAATCCCGCGGCGGAGATCACGCCGCGCTGCGGGTCCTGAGAGCTGGTAACGCTCTGCCCTCCAAAGATCTGGCTGTCCGGCGCAACCGGCGAAGCTGTGACGACCGCTGTATTGGCGGGCGGATTAAATCGAGGCAGGAGGTAAGACTGCAGGCTGTTCTCAACCGTGATCAGCGCGGTCTTGATGGTTTCGTTGCCGGCTTGATCGCGCGCTTTGAGGGTCGCAAGGTAGATACCAGCCGGCGCTCGACTACCATCCGCGAAGCGCCCATCCCACGCGATCTCGCTCTCCGCTGCATCGTTCCACGCGATCTTGGGCCAGCGCTCCAGATCGTCTTCGATCACGATGCGCACTTCTCTCACGCTGCTGACCGCGTCGGTAACCTCGTATTGGACGGATTGCCCCAAGTCCCAGGAATCCGGCATTTCCACGACCGGCGGGGTGCCGTCGACCCGGATGTATTGCGCGGGCGTCGTGGTGACGTTGCCTGCCGCATCCGCAGCTCGAAAGCGCACTGCGCGTTGTCCTTCACCGAAAGTCAATGGCGCCGAATATGCGGTCCAATCCCCCTCGTCGAGGGAATACTCCATCGAGGCCAGACCAGACCCAGGGTCCGCGCCGGAAGCGGAGAGGTGCACATCGGTGAGATACCAGCCGTTGTCTCCCGGCGTTCCGGCAAACGACAAGCTAATGACCGGGGTGATCGTGTCGACCAGCAGTTGTTGGTCGAGCAACGTAGTATTTCCGGCGGCATCCGACACGCGGACCGAGAGGCTGTGCACTCCGTCCGCCAGCGTCAGCGGACCATCGTACGGAGTCCACGCGCCCCCATCCAGCTTAGACTCGAAGTTCGACACTCCGGAAGTGGCATCGTCCGCCAGGGCCATGATCTCGACATCGGAGCTATACCAGCTGTTCAGCGCAGCCGTCCCCAAAATCTCCAGATCGAGGAGCGGCGTGGTTGCATCGACCTTCACCGTCTGCGCTGCCTGATTCGCATTCCCGGCGCCGTCGATGGCGCGGAAGGTCAAATCATGATTTCCATCGGTGAGGACGAACGGACTGCTGTAGCTCGTCCACCCTGCGCCATCCAGCGAATATGAAAAGGAAGCGATCCCGGAAACGGAGTCGCTGGCCGAACCAGTTACGGTCACTGCCGACACGAACCAGCCAGTGCTGCCGCTGACGCCGCTCAAGCTGCCGTTGACCTGCGGCGAGGTTCCATCCCGCTGATAACCTTGCGCGCCACTGGCAGTGAGGCCAGTGGCGGAGGTGACCAGAAAGTTAGCCTGGCCGGCTCCTTGCGGCAGCGGGATGGAGCATGAGGTCTGGCCGGCCGCGCAAGCGAATGCCGCGCCGCCGGCATCGCCGCTGATGAGGATGGTTTGGCCCTGAGGATCGGAGGCCGTCAGGTCAAGCGAGAGCGTTCCGACGCACCAAGTTCCATTTCCAAGCTGGGAACAAGTTTGGCTAGCGCTAATTGCCGGCGGCTGGTTCTCCTCGGGATCCTGACAGCCCGGATCGCATTCCTGTCCGTAAGCGAGGCAGCATCCCCCACCCGAACCGCCCACCGGGCATTGGGGATGCCCTTCCGGGACCCAACGCGTGCAGACCTCGATGATGCACGAATTCGGACAGCGCGCCGCCGCGTCCGGCAGGTCCACCGGGTAGACGAAGAGCGCCGGTGAACGCGCGCGATCCGAGGATGGATCGCTGCTCGTGACACCGGGCGGGAAAAAGGAGACCAGCGCAGTCAGCGCCAGGATGCCAAACAGCGCCCAGTGGCACAGGGCTGGTCGATCGTCGAATCTAAATAGATATTTAATTAGCTTGGTTCGCATCGCTTACTTTCCCCCAGTCGCGATATAGCGCCGTTATGACATATTCATTTAGCAGATTCTACAGATCTCGTCCGCGTATTTCAACTTACAAATATGCAAGGTGGTTTAGGGAGTCACGTGCGAGAACGCGATCAATCGCCGGAGTCCGAACTAAATCAATAAGCGATGCAGGCGCACGGCACCACCGTGCGCCTGCATCGCTTAGGAGAGTTCGCGCTCAACTTAGAGAACTATGCGGAAATCAATGCTGAAATGACAAGATCTCTCGGTCCGCGCGCTCGATCTCGGCATAGATCGCCTTGACCTCGTCCTTTATCTCGGCAGATGAGCTGGGCGACCTGGGAATGAATTGCACCATCTCGCGCGCCTGGCGAAAGAAGTCCTTGACATGGGCGATGTAGGAGAAGTCGTTTCGTCCGCCTCCAGGCGGGACCGGCAGATCGCGCGCCTGTTGGATCAACTCGCGGGCCTTCTGGATGCGTTCTGCGGCGGGGATGAGGCGAGGCATGGATGCTCCTGTGCGTTGGCCGTTGGGACGCACGGCCGTGCGTCCCAACATAAGGCGGCGAAATCGTCGCCTTTTCATTTCCAAAATTATGGCACGGAAACCACCATCCACCAACCCGAGCCACCGGGATCGCCGTTGTTCTGCCAGGCATGCCAGACCCCGGCGTTCCCCGCCCAATCGGCGGATTCGTTCTCGCCGGTCAGCGGGTTATTGTAATGGATGACGAC
>DASXQN010000484.1:0-2137 GCA_036507155.1 Anaerolineales bacterium | reverse complement strand
GGGCGCTTGAGCAAGCACGCGCCGTGGCCATCCCGCACGACCGCGAGATCGTGCACGTCGTGCAGCGCGGCTTCAACGTCGACGGCCAGGAGGGCATCAAGACGCCGGCGGGCATGCACGGGTACCGGCTGGAAGTGGAAGCGCACATCATTACCGCTGCCGCTGCCACCGTGGACAACTTGCGCCAGTGCGTGGGCGCAGCCGGCGTGCAAATCCAGCAGTTCGTGCTGAACCCGCTGGCCTCCGCGGAAGTAGTGCTGACCGAAGAAGAGCGCGACATGGGCGTGGCCGTTTGCGATATTGGCGGCGGCACGACCGACCTGGCGATCTACGTTAATGGCAACGTCTGGCACACGATGGTGCTGGCCGTGGGCGGCAGCCATCTGACGCAGGACATCGCGCACGGGTTGCGGCTGCCGATCCAGCAGGCTGAGGAAGTCAAGAAGCAGCAGGGCCACGCGATCCGGGCTGAGGTGGGCGCGGATGAGTTCTTCAGCATCCGCCCGTTCGGCGAGGATCACGCCGTGCAGATCAATCGACAGGACCTGGCCCACATCATCGAGGCTCGCACGGAGGAGACCTTCAACCTGATCCTGCAGGAGATCAAGCGCTCCGGGTATGACAGGCTGCTCCCCGCCGGCATGGTCCTAACCGGCGGCACCGCTGCACTGCCGGGCATCACGCGCGTGGCGCGCGAAGTACTCGGCATGCCGGTGCGCACGGCGCAACCGGAAAACCTCATCGGCCTGGTGGAAAAGTTGAACTCCCCGGCCTACTCCACCAGCGTCGGGCTGCTGCGCTGGGCCGTGAACATGCAAGACCAGGATCTGGCGATCAACAGCGGGCACCGGCCACGCCGCCGCTCGAGAGGAGACGATGGCATGAATATGGACAAACTCAAGGAATGGGTACGCAGGTTATTGCCATGAATTGTGGGCGGGCAGGATGGTCATTTCTGCTCTCCTCAAGGGAGAAGCCTGATGCTAGAATTCAAAAGGTTCTCCAAACCGTAACACGCATCGCTGTGCACGTACACTAAATTGGAGGAACACATGGACTCGACCAAGAAACATAACCAGCCAGTAGAAACCTTCGCCCGAATTAAAGTCATCGGGGTGGGCGGCGCCGGCCAGAACGCGGTCAACCGTATGATCGAGGAAGGCATTCAGGGCGTGGAGTTCATCGCCGCGAATACGGACGCGCAGGCGCTCACCCTCTCCCGGGCTCCGATCCGCGTGCGCCTCGGCGACAAGTTGACGCGCGGCCTGGGCGCGGGCGGCGATCCCGAAGTGGGACGCAAAGCCGCCGAAGAATCGGCCGATGACCTGTACAACGTGCTCAAGGGCGCGGACATGGTCTTCGTGACGGCCGGCATGGGCGGCGGCACCGGCACCGGCGCGGCGCCCGTAGTCGCGCAGGTGGCCAAGGAATGCAGCGCGCTGACGATCGGAGTGGTCACCCGCCCGTTTACCTTCGAAGGCGGACGGCGCACCACCTCGGCCGAAGCCGGGATCAGCAAGATGAAAGAGCATGCCCACACGCTCATCTCCATCCCGAACGATCGCCTGCTGCAACTGGCCGACAAGAAATCCAGCCTGCAGGACGCGTTCCGCATGGCCGATGACGTGTTGCACCAGGGCATCCAGGGCATTTCGGAGTTGATCACGATCCCCGGCTTGATCAACCTGGATTTTGCCGATGTGCGCACCATCATGTCGGAAGGCGGCGCGGCGCTCATGGCCGTCGGCCGCGGCTCCGGCGATGACCGCGCCAAGATCGCCGCCGAACAAGCCATCTCGAGCCAGCTGCTCGACATCACCATCGATGGTGCGCGCGGCGTGCTGTTCAACGTGACCGGTGGCTCGGGCCTGACCCTGTTCGAGGTCAACCAGGCCGCTGCCATCATCCGCGAGACCGCGCACCCGGACGTTAACCTGATCTTCGGCGCCGTGATCGACCCGGATATGGGCGACGAGATCCGTGTGACGGTCATCGCGACCGGTTTCGAACGGAGCGGTGTACCGCGCCGCGCCCTGGAGCGCACCGGTTCGCGCGCCGATCGGCCGCTCTCTGCCCTGCGCCCCGCGCAGGACAGCGCGCCCTTCATCCGGCCGAACGAATCGGTGAGCGTCGACTC
>DASXQN010000483.1:0-11745 GCA_036507155.1 Anaerolineales bacterium | reverse complement strand
ATATCCATGTTGCGCTGGCCCGGCACGGCAGGTTGGCCGGCCAAAAAGTCGTCGTCACCGCAGGCGGCACCGAAGAACCGCTCGACCCGGTGCGCGTGCTGACAAGTCGGTCCTCGGGCAAGCAGGGCTACGCGCTGGCGCAAGCCGCGCTCGATCTGGGTGCGGACGTCTGCCTGATCAGCGCGCCCACGAACCTGACCCCGCCTGTCGGCGCGCGGCTCGTCACCGTCCGCACCGCGGATCAAATGCTCAACATGGTGCTGAATGAATCGACCTCAGCCGACGTGTTGGTGATGGCTGCCGCGCCGGCGGATTTCCGTCCCAAGAACGTGGCGGGCAACAAGCTCAAGAAACGCGACGGCATTCCGCAGATCGAGCTGGAGGCCGCGCCGGATATTCTAAAAACGGTGGCGGACCTGAGGTCGAGGGTGCAGCGGCCGCGCGTCGTGGTGGGCTTCGCGGCAGAGTCGCGCGACCTGCTCGAGAACGCGGCCGAGAAGCTCAAGTCCAAGCAGTTGGATTTCATTGCGGCCAACGATGTGACCGCCGAGGACGCCGGCTTTGGCGTCGAGACCAACCGCGTCACGTTGCTCTTCGCGGACGGCCAACAGGAAGCCCTGCCCTTGATGAGCAAATCCGAGGTCGCGCAGATCATGCTGGAGCGCATTACAGCGCTGCTGGAGAAGTAATGCGCGTCCTTGTCATCTCAGATATTCACGCCAACTACACCGCCCTCGAGGCGGTGCTCGCGGATGCCGGCCAGGCGGATGAGATCTGGTGTCTCGGCGATCTCGTGGGCTATGGCCCGGATCCCAACGCGGTGGTGGAGCAAGTGCGCGAACTTCCGCAGCTGACCTGCCTGCTGGGAAATCACGACGTGGCCGTGATCGGCAAGATGCCGTTCGAAACTTTCAACGGCGATGCGCGCCGTTCGCTGATCTGGACCGAGCGCGTGATGACCGCCGACAACATGGATTTTCTGCATTCGCTGACGGGCAGCCTGAAGGTGCGGGGCGAAGCCACGCTGGCACACGGCAGCCCGCGCGACCCGATCTGGGAATACATTCTCAACACGTTGTCCGCGCGCCTCAACTTCGACCACTTCGATACGCCCTGGTGCTTCGTGGGACACTCCCACATCCAGGCCATTTTTCGTTTGAACGAGTCCAACGACCGGATCACGCTGGAGACGCCTCATTTGGACGTTCCGCTCGCCCTGACCCCGCGCCTGATTCTGAACCCGGGGTCGATCGGCCAGCCGCGCGACCGTGACCCACGTGCCGCGTACGCGTTTTACGACACCGACGCCCGCACCTGGACGCCGCGCCGCGTGACGTACAACGTCAGCGAGGTGCAGGCCCGAATCCGTGAATCGGGATTGCCGGAAAAGCATGCGTTGCGCCTGGCGGAGGGGTGGTAGCCCCCACCACTGCCCTCCCCCAAATTCGATTCAATTTGCTTCATCGTTCTCAGAAGGATGCTTGAATTTGGGGGAGGGTGCCGGAGGCGGGTGGGGGCGTGTGGAACTTTTGCTTGGGCGGTGGCGTCTTATCTGAAATCGCCGTGATTCATTCAAGAGGAGAAAAACCATGAAACGCATTTTGTTCATCTCGGCCATTGCTGCACTCATGCTGTCGGCGTGCGGTGCAGGAGCCGCCACCCAGGTGGCGAGTTATCGTGACGTCGTCGGGCCCTCCGCCGGCGGCGCCGCGCCGATGGAGGCGCCCGCCGCGGAGAGCTTCGCCGCGGATGCAGCCGTCCCCGGCGGGAACCCGCAGAGCGCCGCGGTGGCGCGGCTCGTCATCCAGAACGCCAATCTGAGTATCGTCGTGGTAGACGTCAAGACGCGCATCCAGGCCATCACCAAAATGGCCGAGGAGATGGGCGGATTTGTGGTCTCGTCGAATGTCTACCAGGCCTACGCCAGCAATGGCGCCACCGTGCCCGAAGCGAACCTGGTCATCCGCATCCCCGAAGCAAAGCTGGACGAGGCCCTGGCTGAGATCAAAGCCGACACCGTCGAGGTGCAGGACGAATCGCGCTCCGGACAGGATGTGACCGCCGAATACGTCGACCTGCAGTCCCGCTTGAAGAACCTAGAGGCCGCCGAGGCCCAGCTCACCAAGATCCTCGAGCAGGCGGAAACGACCGAAGATGTGCTGAACGTCTTCAATCAACTGACCTCCATTCGTGAGCAGATCGAGGTGGTCAAGGGCCAGATCAAGTATTACGAAGAGTCCGCCGCGCTCTCGGCGATCACGATCCGCATCATCAGTCAGGAGACCATCCAACCGATCAAGATCGGCCCGTGGACTCCCAAAGGTGCCATCAGTGACGCCATCCAGGACCTGGTGTACTTCTGGCAGAGCTTCGTCGAGTTCTTCATCTTCGTCATCCTGAACTTCCTGCCCAAGCTGCTGTTGATCGCACTGGTGTACGGCTTGCCGCTGTGGTTAATCATCCGCGCCGTGCAGAACTATCGCAGCAAGCGCAAGGGAACGCAAACGCCGCCTGCACCGACAAAGGCGAAGAAGTAGTTTACGGATGTCATTGCGAGGAGGGCCGGTGGTCGAGTAGGCCGAGTGTTCTTCGAGGCCGTATCGAGACCCAGCCCGACGGAGCAATCCCCGTATTAAGTCGGAGATTGCCACGCTCGCCCGGTGGGCTCGCTCGCAATGACATCGTCGACAATTACCCCTCTCCGCAAAAGTGAGAGGGGTATAATTTTTTAAGATGGAAGAGCTGGTTCAGCAGGCACAATCCCTTTTCAATATCCACCTCACAGGCTCACAAGTGGCGGCCTTCGCCACCTATGAACGTGAACTGCTCGAGTGGAACAAGAAATTCAACTTGACGGCCATCCGCGACCCCCAGTCCATCCGCAGCAAACATTTCCTCGACTCGCTCTCCTGCACGCTGGCCTGGGCTGACTCTCCCCCGGCGCGCCTGGTGGACGTCGGTACCGGCGCCGGCTTCCCGGGCATCCCGCTCAAGATCCTGTATCCCGAAATGCAGTTGACCCTGGTCGAGTCAGTGGGCAAGAAGGCCAGGTTCTGCGAGCACATGGTGGAGGTGCTTGGACTGGCCTCCGTCGAGGTAATCCCGGCCCGCGCGGAAGATCTCTGCCGCGATCCGGCGCAGCGCGAGTCTTATGACTGCGCGGTCGCGCGCCAGGTTGCCAACCTGAGCGTGCTGGCGGAATTTCTGCTGCCGCTCGTCAAGCGAGATGGCATCATGCTGGCACAGAAAGGCGCAAGCGGACCCGCCGAAGCGCGGTCGGCCGAGCGTGCGTTCAACTTATTGGGTGGCAAACTCGAACAACAGATCCCGGTCCATCTTCCGGGAGTTGATGGCGAGCGTTACTTGATCATCGTGAAAAAGATGGCGCCCACGCCCGCAAAGTATCCGCGCAAAGCCGGCACTCCCGCGAAACAACCTTTGTAAATGTGCGACGCACTTGGGAAGTGCGTCGCACATTCCGACCGGGAAGCCCAGAGGGTTCTACATGAAAAAAACATTACGCACGACCGGTAGAAGCGCTCTCTTCGTTATCCTCATCACTTGCCTGGTGCTCAGCGCAGCGTGCTCATCCAGCACACCAGCTCCAACGATCGAGCCGACCGCTCTCATAGAGGCGACCGCGGTCGTCTTGCCGCTCACGCCCACGCCCACTGCTGAAGCATCGCACACAGCGGAATCGAATTTCCAGGATATTGCCTACGCGGCCGCCTCTTCCGCCGAGCTGCTGGACCTCTATGTCCCGGCCGGATCCGGCCCGTTTCCCGTCGTGCTGTACGTGCACGGAGGTGGATTCCGAATGGGCGATAAGATACTTCCCGTGAGGAGAGGCATTGCCGCGCGGCTGCTCGCCGCGGGCTACGCGCTGGCCAGTATCAATTACAGACTGAGCGGGGAAGCGACATTTCCGGCCCAGATCCAGGACGCGAAGGCAGCCGTGCGCTGGCTGCGCGCGCATGCGTCGGAATACGATCTCGATCCGGACAGGATCGCGGCCTGGGGCGATTCAGCCGGCGCGAATTTGGTGTCCTTGCTGGGGACGTCCTGCGGCGCGCCCGAACTCGAGGGCGCAGAGTTGGGCAACGCAGAGCAATCGAGCTGTGTACAGCTCGTCGTGGACTTTTACGGTCCGATCGATTTTGTTCAGATGGATGAACAGTTTGCCGGGACGCTGTGCCCGCAAACTCATGACAAGCCCAACTCCGCCGAGTCAGCCTATGTGGGCGGCCCGATCCAGGAAAACAGGGACCTGGTGCAGGCGGCGAATCCAATCACCTACATTACCCCGGATGATCCGCCGTTCTTCATAGAACATGGAACGCTGGATTGCACCGTGCCTTTCCAACAGAGTCAGCTCTTATATGACGCGCTTACGCTTGTCCTCGGCGCGGACAACGTGAAGCTCACTCTTCTCGAGGGCGCCGACCACGGCGACGATCAGTTTGTCTCGCGATCAAATCTTGATCTGGTGCTGGAATTCCTGGATGCTCACCTGAAATAAAAATGTGCGACGCACCTCTCAACAATTCGTCTCACCCATGATGGTGATCTTGTCGTCCTTGTTGGGGACAATGCACAGGAACTCGAACGGCTCGCTGCCGATATTCTCATAGGAATGCACTGCGCCGCCCGGGATGAACACCACGTCGCCGGCCTGCACCTCGTGGATGGCTTCGCCGATGCTGATGCGTGCACGGCCGCGTAACACGTACTGCTCGTGCTCCACCAGGTTGGTGTGGCGCGGCATCCCACCGCCTTTCTGCATGATGAAGCGCCGCAGCGCGAAGTTCGGGCCTTCCTGCGCAGAGATCAACACCTGGATGGTCGTGTCTCTTCCCGCGGTGACGTTTTTGGCTTCCACTTGATCGGCATGTTTAACGGTCATGGTTATGGTCCTTTCTATTACCATATGTCATTGCGAGGAGGGCAACGCCCGACGTGGCAATCTCAAGTAATTTTCAAGCGTGAGATTGCCGCGCCTCTAGCGCTTCGGCAGGCTCAGCGCGGCGAGGCTCGCAATGAGATCAGGTAGCCCTTTGCACCGTTCCGTCGTGCACATTCCAGACCTCGACGCGCTCCACGAACTCAGGTGAGAACATCTTGCTGTCCGTGGCGGTGAACAACACCTGCTCCGTTTCGCCCACATACTTCAGCAGGTCGGCGCGGCGCTGCAGGTCCAGCTCCGCCATGACTTCATCCAGCAAGATCACCGGCCACTCGCCGGTGCGCTCCTTCATCCAATTCACCTCGGCCAGCTTGAGCGCCAGCAGGGTCGTGCGAACCTGCCCGCGCGAGCCGTAGTCGCCCAGGTCGATCTGATTGGCGAGGAAATGCAATTCATCCCGGTGCGGACCGATCGTCGTCACGCCGCGCGCGATCTCCTCGCCGCGCAGCTGTCCCAGTTTTTCAAAGAAGCCCGTTTCGATATCTTTCATACTCAGCGCCGAACGGTCCACTACTGTATCCATCTTCAAGCCCAGTTGACCGTCGGGACGCGGCAGCGGATCGTACGCCGGCTCATAGGCCAGGCGCAGTACTTCCTTGCCATGCGTCAGGTCAGACTGGACGCGTGCTGCCAGCCGTTCGATCTCGTGAACCGACTGGATGCGCCACCAGATCAACTGCGCGCCGAGCCTGGCAAGCGCCTCGTCCCATACCCCGAGCTGGTCGCCGTCCCCTCCCCGTTCGTTCAGCGCCTTGAGCAGCGCGTTGCGCTGTCCGAGCGCCTGGGTGTACTCGCCCAGCACGCGCGTATACGCGGGGATGGCCTGCGCGAGCGCCAGGTTTAGATAACGGCGCCGCTCGTCCGGAGGCCCCTCGATGATCTGGGACATCTGCGGCACGAAGATGACCGCGTTGAATTGGCCGATGGCGTCGTTGACGGCGCGCTTGGCGCCATCCAGCAGGACCTCTTTACGAAGGCGCTGCCCGTTGACACCGGTGGGCTCCAGGATCAGCCGCACCTCGAGCTTGTGACTGGTCTGCCCGCGCTGATACTCAGCCACCAGGCGGCCGACGGCCAGCGCTTCGCGCGCCGCGTGAAAATTGACGATCTGCCGCTCGCTGCTCGTTTGGAAAGACGTCATGGCCGCCAGAAAATAAATGGCCTCCAGCACGCTGGTCTTGCCCTGCGCGTTGCTGCCCACCAACAGGCAGATATGCCGCGGCAGGTCCACGTCCAGGCGGGCGAATTTACGGAAGTTCGTGAGGGATAAGTGTTTAAGATACATGATTTCAGGCAGGGGCGAGGCACGTGTGCCCGTAAGGGTATGCCTCGCCCTTACAATAACATTTCCAACTCTATCTCATCCCTCAACGGGATCCCATTCTCACCGATCAACGGAATGGACGGCTTGATCTTGCGCGCCTCATTCAGGGCGCCGCGGTGCAGCGCCGCCAGTTCGAACCCGCGCTTTTGATAAAAAGCCAGCGCACGCAGGTTATCGTTGGTCGTGATCAGGAACAATCGCCGGCAGCCGCGCTCGCGCGCCGTCTGCGCGGCCCGCTCAAGCAGGGCGCCGCCGATGCCTCGACCTTCGCGCAAGCTGTCGATCGAAATGATCTCGCACTCGCCGTCCCCGAACATCAAGGTCACCAATCCGATCCAGTCATCCCCCTCGACGGCCACAAATCCTTCCAGGCCATCTGGCCGCACGATGAGTCCGCGCAGCACCACCACCTCGTCGCCCCAACGTTCACGCCAGAACTGTCGCAGGCGCGGCAGGTCATCGCTGCCGAGAGGGCGGATGGTCCTCATTCAAACTTCATTCTCGGTATTGACTTCATCGACTTCCGGCTTCCAGACGCGCGTGGCACGGTCCGGGAAGAGCACGCCGTCCAGGTGGTCGATCTCATGCTGGAAGATGCGCGCCAGCCAGCCCTGGGCTTTGAGACGCAAAGGTTTGCCGTGGCGGTTGAGGCCCTTCACCTGGATCGCATCATGGCGATCAACTTCACCGATGATGCCCGGGATGGACAGGCAACCCTCCACGCCGAGCAGCATCTCCGGCGAGACCTTGCCGATCTCGGGATTCACCACCACGTACAACTTGGGCTTTACTTCTTTCTCCGCCTCGGCTTCCTCGCCCTCTTCGTCCAGCTCCGCATATTCCACCACGATCACGCGCTGTGAAACGCTCACTTGTGGCGCGGCCAGACCGACGCCGGGCGCGTCGCGCATGGTTTCGATCATGTCATCTATCAGCGTTTGCAGGTTTTGGTCAAAGGCTGTGACCGGCCGGGCCTTGCGTCGCAGGATCGGGTCAGGCAAGGTTGCGATGGTCCTCAATGTCATTGTGGTTCCCTCGGTGAAAGTCCACCGATTTTACTCGCTTTTATGTTCGCCGTCCGGCGCCTCGTGGGGAACATCGAACTCGTCCACGTGTTCGTGGTAAGCCGCCAGCCATTCCGCGATGCGATCGCGTTCTGCGCTGACCTTGGCCTGGTTGGTCTTGGCGATGCGCGCCATGCGGCGGCGGTCGATGTCGGATTGAACGGTGGCCGGATCCAGCACGTCTTCGAAGGCCAGCTTCGCGCCGCCGACCGTAATGTGCACGGTGCCGAAATTAAACAGGTTGCCGATCAGGCCGAGCCGCTCGTATTCGGTGCTCAGGATGTTTTCCAGCGGCGCGGCGCGGCGTTCCTCGGTGCCAAACGGCTTGCGGTCGATGTCCACGATCTGATCGGCGGTTACCTGGAAGGTATCGTTGCTCCAGTCCGCGATCTGATAAGCCAGCCATGCGACGAACGGTACCAACACGATCGGCAGTCCCAGCGCGAGCGTGTCCACCTGCAGGCCATTGGGAGTCATTTGAAACAGCGCCAGGGTCGGCGAGGCGGCCACCGTAAAGACGCGTGCGAACCACAGGCCAAGTATGCCGAGCACGAACGCGGCGGGCAGCCAGATCTGCTGGAGGAGGACGATCCAATGTTTGTGATAGATGACTGTGTCCCCGATCTCGTAGCGGATCCTCAACGTGTTGGCCCCCAGCATCTTCAAGAAGACATCCCGCATTCTGACCGGACGTCGTGGGGCGGGCTCCTGCGCGGCCGGTGCAGCGGCGGGAACCGGCGCGGAAGCCACCGTTATTCCAAGTTTCTCGCGGATGGCGTCTTTCATCGCTTCTTTTTCAGCGGACATCGATTGCTGCTTGGTGCGCTGCCAGTATTCTTCGATCATGCGCGCAGCCTGGCGCGGATGGGTCACATAATGAAACGGGATGCGGCCGACGAACGTCCGCACGATCACATTGCCGTAATCGAGCAGGCGGCCGGTCATGTCGGTCTCGACGCCCACGGATAGGATCGTGCTCAACGGCGCTTCCTGGCGGCTGTCGTAGAGGCCGATTACTTTCTCGAGCCAGACCACGCGCTGGTTGGTCACCACGTAGTAATCGTTGCTCCAGTCGATGGCGCGCCAAACGGCCCAACCCAGATCAAAGAGGAAGACGATCGCGCCCACCGCCAGCGGCGTGATCGCGCCGGTCAGCAGGGACCAGACCGCGCCCAGGATCGGAACGACCAGCAGCAAAGCCGGCAGGACCATGGCTTGATACAGAAGGATCGGATGCTTGCGCGCCAGGAAATACACCATCTCGTCCGAGCGCAGCCACTTGAACTGCAGTCTGTGCGAAAGCTGCAGGCTGCGAATGACCACATCGAGGTTCGGCTTGAGTTTGGGATTCTTGCGCACCAGCTCTTCGAAATCCGGCCGGGCAAGCACGAGCGCGGTGGTCGGCACGACGGCCGTCGCGTTGGACGAGCGCGCGCGGTTCGAGACCATCGCCAGCTCACCGAAAAAATCGTTGTCCACGAGCGTGGCCAGATGCTCTTCCCTGCCATCCCGCTTGCGCACGATGCGTACTTTGCCGTTGTAGATAATGAAGAAACTTTCGGCTTTCTCCCCCTGCTTGAAGATGGCCTGGCCCTCGGCATACGACGCCTCGCGGCATCGTTCCGCGACCACCTTCATCTCCACCTCGGTCAGGTCGTGGAAGAGATGGATCTTGCTTAACAGATCAATACGGGCGTCTATACTGAGCACGAATGTATTCTACTGCTTCTTGCATGAATTTCAAAACAGATCGCCCCTAAAATGTATGGGGACCGGCATGGTCATTTCGATGCCAACGCGGCGCTACAACTCTCGCACGATCGTACAGCCGTAGGCCGGCGTCTCGGTCAGTGGCGGATCGCGGCCCTCGAGCAGCGCCCCAACCACCTCGTCCAGGAAGACGCGCGCCGGTGCGCGCTGACGGTAGGTAACGTCATCCAAAGCGCCGCGATAGCGAAGACGCCCGGCCCGGTCGAGGACGAAGATGTGCGGGGTGGTCTGTGCCGAGTAGGCGTCCGCAACGGCCTGGTCCGCGTCGAGCAGGACCGTGGGCAGGCCGCGCGCCCGAGCGGCTTGGTCCAGCGCCTCGGCCGGTTCGTTTCGATTCGCGGCGATCGACAGCAGCAGCACGTCCGGACCCAAGTGCGGCAGGCGCGAGAGGATCTGGGCGTCGCCGCGCTCCGAATGGGGGCACTCGCACGACCAAAAGTTGAGGATCACGATCCTGTCCCGATAATCACTCAGCCGGTGAATGCGGCCTTCCAGATCGGGCAATGCAAAATCCGGCGCAGGCTGGTTGATTTCCACAGCGGAGATTATAGCGTAGCGAGGTTGACGAACGATTTTCACCACCAAGTCACGAAGGCACAAAGACACACAGCTATTAAGGTCGAAGCAAGTCCCGTTCCGACCTGAGTGCAACTGCGGTCGGTCACCACATGAAGCAGCAGCACAACTGCTGCTTGAACAGTGTGTCTTGATGGCCTGATCTCTCTGAGGCGAGATTCCCGCATGATAAAATCACTCCCTATGAAAAAATGGCAACTGTGGGCGGGACTGCTGATCAGTCTGCTTTTCATCTGGCTGGCGCTGCGCGGCTTGAGATTAAGTGAATTTTGGGGGGCGTTGAAGAGCGCCGATTATCGCTGGCTGGTGCCGGCCGTCGCCGTGTACTTCGTGGCCGTCTGGATGCGCGCGTGGCGCTGGCATTACCTGCTCGGCCCGATCAAGAAGATCCCCACACGCAGCATGTTTCCGATCACGACCATCGGCTACATGGGCAACAACGTGTATCCCGCCCGCGCTGGAGAGGTCCTGCGGGCCGTGCTGCTCAAGCGCAAAGAGGGCGTCTCGGTCTCGGCCTCGCTGGCCACCATCATCGTCGAGCGCATCTTCGACGGCGTGGTAATGCTTTCGTTCGTGTTCCTGAACCTGCCTGAGCTGGCGAAGCTCTCGAGCGCCTCGGGATTCGTGGGCAACATCCAGCAGGTGGCCGTCATCGGTTCGGGCCTGTTTCTCGGCGCGCTGGCCATCTTCCTGGTGGCCGCCATGTTCCCGCTGGCGACCGCCCGCGCCGGACTGTGGTTGATCGAGCGCCTGGCACCGAATCGTTTGCGCGAGCGCATCCTGGGCTTGATGACCAAATTCCTGGATGGACTGGCCTCGTTGCGCTCACCGTTCAATGTGCTGATGGTATTTTTCACGTCATTGATCATCTGGCTTCTGGAGACCGGCAAGTATTGGTTCGTGATGCAGGCATTCCCTTTCCAGGTAAGTTTCTTCGCGCTGATGTTGATGAACGGCATCGTCAATCTGGCTACCACGATCCCGTCTGCGCCGGGCTATATCGGCACGTTTGACGCGCCGGGCATCGCGGTGCTCACGGCTTACGGCGTGGATCGTTCGCTGGCCGCGGGATATACGCTGGTCCTGCATGTGGCGCTTTGGCTGCCGATCACGCTGCTGGGCGCATATTATCTGGCGCGCGAGGGTATTAAGTGGAATGATTCGCTGCGCGCGGAAACCGGCTAAACACGAAGGACACAAAGGCCTCAAAGGAAAAACCGTCGTGTCCTTTGTGTCCTTGGTGTTAAGTATTGGAGCCTCATGAAAATTGCCATCATCGGCGCGGGATTTGGCGGCATGGCCGCCGCGTATGACCTGCGCGGCGCGGGCCACGAGGTGACCATCTTCGAATCTGCGAATTACGCCGGCGGGCTGGCCAGCGGCTTCAAAGAGCCGCAGTGGGACTCGTCGGTCGAGAAGTTTTACCACCATTGGTTCGCGTCGGATCACTCCATGCTCGGCCTGCTCAAAGAGCTGGGATTGCAAGAGCAGGTCGTGTTCCGGCGTCCCTACACGGTGCTGCTATACAATGGCAAATGGTATCCATTCGACTCGATCCTGAAGGCGCTGCTCTTTCCAGGGCTCGGATTCGGCTTGAACAAGATCCGCTTCGGGCTGGTAGGATTGTATTTGAAACTCACCAACAACTGGAAGGGCCTTGAAAAATTCACCGCGCACGAATGGATGCGCAAGTGGGCCGGCGCGGCGGTCTATGACAAGATGTGGAAGCCGCTGCTGGTCGGAAAGTTCGGGCCATATTTCGACCAGGTGAACATGGCCTGGATGTGGGCGCGGCTCAAAGCGCGCACGACGCGACTCGGCACATTCGAGGGCGGCTTCCAGCGCTGCGCGGACTTGTTCGCAGAAAGGCTGATCGAGCTGGGGGTCGCGATCCGGCTGGGGGCGCAGGTCAAGTCCATTAAGCGGGACCCGGCCCGGGGTCTGGTGATCGACTCGGGCGCCGAAGAGTCGTTTGAGAAGGTCCTGGTCACGACGTCGCCAAGCCTGATGGCGAAGCTGAGTCCCGATCTGCCGGCAGACTACCTCAA
>DASXQN010000482.1:0-2978 GCA_036507155.1 Anaerolineales bacterium | reverse complement strand
GGCCTCCATAGCTGTCCTCGAGATCCGCAAAGAGGGGCAGCTCGCCCAGGTCGCCATTCAGGACTTCGACCCACAACTCGGCCTGGCGTTTAGGATTGGCGCGGCTGTCGTAGAACCAGTAGGAGCCGCGGCGAAGTTTGGCGCGGCGCGCTTCGGTCCAGTTGTATCGGAAATCGGGGTCGGGCCACAGGTTTTGGCCCGCTCGGATGACCACGAAATCCGTAGCCAGCTTCATCTTGGCGAAGTCTATTCCCTGCGGGGTCTCCGGGTCGTCTTGGTAAAAACTGACGTCGGGTCCGATGATGTTTGGCATGCTGGTTTCCTTCTCGGAACGGTTTAGGAAATTCTACCAGTTCGGGCACTCCGCAAATACCCACAAATTGACCAATTAATGAGTGCCCGATCTGCCCCAAGGTCGCCGCGTTGAGCGCCGGCCTGAACTAGACCGGTGTTTGATATACAGCGACGCGATTGCGGCCCAACCGCTTGGCTTCATACAGTGCCTGGTCGGCCTTTTGCGTCAGGTCTTCGGGCAATTGGATCGTCTCGCTCAGTCTCGCGATTCCGAGGCTGACGGTGATCTGCCTGCGGAACTCCGACGCATCCGCGATCACGTTTCGCAACCTCTCCGCGACTTTCAGCGCGCCGTTGATATCCGTTTCCGGCAGGATCAGGGCGAACTCCTCCCCTCCGATCCTCGCAACGACGTCCGCGCTGCGGCGCTGAGTCAAGAGGCACTGCGCCACTTGTCGCAGGGCCTGATCGCCTGCAGGATGACCGAAAACATCGTTATATTCCTTGAAATGATCGATATCCACCATGAGGACCGTGAGTCCATGCGAAAAACGCCGGCTGCGTGAAAACTCGTTCGCCAGGAAGATGTCGAAGTAGCGCCGGTTATGCAGGCCGGTGAGCGGATCCGTTAAGGAAAGCTGAACAACCTGTGCATGCAGCCGGGCGACCTCGATGGTCGCCGCGAGCTGATGCGCGATCACCTCGCACGCGCCCGGATCGCTGCCATCCAGGGCGACGTACCCCATTACCTTACTTTGGAAAACCAGCGGCAGCACGAATACATTCAGTATTTCGTCGGGAGGGTAAAGCCCGGGTGGAGGAAATTCCCGGCTGCGGAATCTGAGCGCCGGCGAATCGCCTTCTCCGACGGGCAGAACGCTCCAGGCCACGGGGTCGTCATGCTCGGCCTCGAACAGCAGGAAGCGCACATGCCGAATGTCCACCTCGGCGAGATGCTCGTCCAGCAATTTCTTCATTTGCGCGTTGCTCATGGCGGCGCTCAAGCGGGAGGTGATCGCATACAGCGTGCCCGCCTGGACGGCCTGCCGATACCGGTGCCGCGGATCCTGCCGCTGCAAACTTTCGCCGATCGTAGCGCGGGCCTGGTGCAGCATGTCTTCCGCCAACGCGCGTGTGCTGTTCAATCTCCAGCGTGCCGGCAAGCGCGTCATTTCCCGCCTGAGGAATGAGATCATGTCCTGCCAGTAATCGATGTTGGAGTCAGTCATCTCCATCTTCTGGATGGATGCCCTGAAAGCCGCCTGAAAGGAGGACGGGCTCCCTTCCCGTAGACTGTCACAGAACGCCTCCAGAAAAACTTCGCAAATGGCCCGGATCTGCGCCTCCGCCGGAAACCGTAATTCCGAAGGCAGTACACCGAGCATCTCGTTAACCAATTGCTGTTGAATCCTCTGCATGTTCTCCGGGGAACGCGGCTGAGCGGCGCCGGCTGATCCAGCCGAAGAGATCGTATTGACCGCCGAAGAGATGACCTCCGGTATGCAGCCGCAGGATTGGCGCTGGACCAGCCTGGAGGGGAGCCGCACCGATTCGAGGGCGGACCCGCTCACGAGGTGGTCCAACATCAGCAGCACGGATTGTTCCCCTAGCGACGCCAACGGAGCATGGACGCTGCTGAGCGGCGGCACCTGCGCGATCGAGCGGGGCTGATCGTCGAAACCGATGATGGCAACGTCCTGCGGAATCTTGAGGCCGACCTCGCGCATGGCTTGCATCGCGCCGATCGCCGAGTCATCGTTGCTGGCCAGAACCGCTGTAAAGGGAACCCGCCGGGCAATCATATCCAGCATGCTCTTGTGGCTGATGGCCTGATTGTGCCAACCCCGCGCCACCAGCCGCGGGTCCGCGTCGAGATTAAGCTCCGAGATTGCGGCACGGTAGGCGTTGAGCCGGAATTGGCTATCCCCGAGGTCTGTCGGCTGGCCGGCCAGAAACAAAATGCGCTTGTGCCCATGTTCTGCCAGGTGTGTGACCGCTTGATGGATCCCCATCTCGTTGTTCACAGAGACCGAAGGCCCATCCTCGCCGGTCGCGATGAAAAGAACGGGGAATCCCTCCGCCCTAAGTTGCTGGAGATAGAGCGATCGGGCGTCGCTCGCCAGAGGCGTGAAGACGATCAGGCCATCCGTATTCCACGGACCGACCGGCACAAAATCTGAATCGGAAGTGCTTTCCGGCCAGGACGGATACAGCTGGTCCTGCTCGGTGATCTGACGGCTCCCCCAGGTGATCATCACGTGACATCCTCGCTTGCGCGCCGCGGCCTGAATGCCGGGGATGACGGAACCGCGGTAATGATCCGAGACCGCGCTCTGATGGCTCGACCATCCAGCCAGTACGCCGATCGTTGGGCGGTCACGTTTGAATTTCTGGGCGCTCATGATATTCCCCTGATTGAATGTGGGCTAGGCGGCATGACTGGTTCTCGCTCGACCTCGGTAAGAATTCTACCCATATTATCGGTCTTGACCCATGTAGCTTAACCTTGCGCTTGCCATGCAATTGCCTCGGCGAAAGGGAGGCTCGGGGTGGCGTCGCCCTGCCGGCCTGTATTCCAAGTCACGATCAGATCGCGTTTGGCCCGGGTAATGCCGACATAGAACAGACGCAGGCGCTCGCGGACGTAATTCAGCCGGGCCTCCGCGGTCGCCGCGCCCTCGCTG
>DASXQN010000481.1:0-5603 GCA_036507155.1 Anaerolineales bacterium | reverse complement strand
AGCAATTCTCTGGCGCGCAAATAATCCACTAACAGATCGAGCAGCCCAACCCCGGACACCTCCCGCACACCGAGCACGGAGGCGATCGTCGAAACGACGAAGCCGGGATCGGTCACGGGTGCAAGTTCCACCAACCACACGCCGTCCTTGAACTGCGCGAAGTGTTCTGTCGCGATCTGCAGGGCCAGCCTGGTCTTGCCGATTCCGCCGGGGCCGATCAGCGTCAGCAGCCGGCCGCCCGCCAGTTTCTCGCGCGCCTCGGCGAGCTCGCGCTCACGCCCGATGAACGAGGTCAGTTCGACGGGCAGGTTATTGGTCGCCGCGGCGATGGAGTTGAGGGCGGGGAACTCGGACTGCAGGCCGGGCGCGACGATCTGATAGATGCGCTCCGCGCTCGGCAATCCCTTGAGCGAATACATGCCCAGGTCCAGCAGCGAGACATCCGCAGCCAGGTGTTCGCGCGCCACTTGTGCAGCGATTTCAGAGAGCAGGATCTGGCCACCATGGCCTGCAGCCATAATGCGCTGGGCCCGGTTGAGCGTCTGGCCGAAGTAGTCGCCGTCGCGCAGCTCGGCTTCGCCGGTGTGGATGCCCATGCGAATGCGCAGCGGCACGTCCGCTGCCTCCCCGAACGCGCGTTGCGCGGTGATCGTGGCGTTGACCGCGTCCATGGCCGTCGCAAACACCGCGTGAATGCCATCGCCGGTGCTCTTAACGACATGCCCGCCATTCGACTCGATCGCCTGCTTCAACAGGGCGTCGTGCTTTGCGAGCGCGGTCTTCATGACCGCGGGTTGTTTCTCCCAAAGTTCGGTCGAGCCCTCAATGTCGGTGAAGAGAAAGCTGACGGTGCCTGATGGTGTCTTTGAGTTCATGGATGGAATCTGGATGATGGCAGACGCACGCCGGTGCTCATCGTAGCATTCTTTCCGCCCGGTCGGGCGTGGCGGGAAGAATGATCGCAGTAGATCTCAATGAAACGGTGATCAGGATGGCTTCATCGTCTCATAGCGGGGGTGCATATCCATCACGTAGGTTTCCACGTCCCCAAGATGCTCATAAGACTCGCTTTGCCGGATGAAGGACTGCTTGTCCGCCTGAATGCCTTTCAGCCCTTGCAGCGTAAACAACGCATAGCCGCTCCAGCCGGTGGTTTCGGACACGCCGTTCTTCATCAGCCTGTGCACCAGATTGACATCCGAGCCCAGGAGATCCTTGATCCCGGCCACTTGCTGCACGATGAAATCCCCGTGATGGACCATGAATTTCAAGTCCAGGGCGGGGATGGCCCGACATGCCTTGCAAGGACAAGTGGCTCCCTGGTGCAGCGCATCCGCCTTCTCCCGAAAAGCGCGGTACGTCTGATCGATCAACTCCAGGAGAAATTTTCCATCCGGCAGTTTGTCCTCTTCCAGATAGGCAAAGATCGCATCGCCTTCCAACTTCGAAATGGTCAGCGCACCGCCGATTTTTTCGATGATGGCTTCCAGCAGGTGGGAGATCGCTACGTTCGCATGCTCCAGCTCGGTGTTCGCGAGAAAGAAAGTGTAACCGGAAATATCGGCGAGCACCAGATACCCTTTTTGCGTTTTAGATTCCATCATACGCTTCGCCTTATGTAGTTTCCGTGGATGTGCGCTCCCTCAGGACTTTGCGTAGTGCAATGCTACCACGCCTGATCCGAACGGCGTGGCGTCGAGCAGTCCCTGCTTGATGAAGGCCTGCGCAATTCCAAGCCCGCCGGCCAGGACCGGTGCGTCCGCCTTCGCGAGACGCCGGATGCTAAAGGGTTCAGCCAAGCGACCCGAGATATTTTAGCAACGGCTTCATTGCCTTAGACGTCTTGAGCGTCTCATCGACCAATCGCGGCGATGTGATTAACGCGTCGGGGATTGTTCGCGTGACGGTGATGCTCTTCAGGCGCAGCAGGTCCAGCTCCGGGTGGTCCTTCGGATAACCCTTGGGCGCGGTTTTCAGGCTTTCGCCGCCGACCGCGCCGAAATATTTGTGGAACGTCTTATCGGAGGTGATGCGCTTGAACGGGCGCGCATCCCGGTCGATCGACCTGCGCCAGGCCACGATCTGCTGCGGCTCGGGCTCGTGCAGCCCGCCCGCGATCATGGAGTGGTTTCCCGGTTGGATGTGAACATAATACCCCATCTGCCGGGACTTCCGTCCTCCCGGGGCAATATACGCGCTCATGTAGGGCTTGTAGGGTGTCTTGTCTTTGGTGAAGCGCAGGTCGCGGTTCAGGCGAAAGATGCAGTCCTTCGGTGTGACGCCGGAAAGGGATTCGGTCCGGGAGAGCGCGCTGATCAGCGCCGCAACATACTGCTCGAATTGGTCGCGGGCGGTCTCGTACTCATCCCGGTGCGCCTGGAACCAATCGCGGTTGTTGTTGCGGTTCAGCCCCTGCAGGAATTTGAGGACCGGTTGCATATCGAGCTTCGAATCCATCTGATTTCCTCCTGGCCAACGTGCGGTGCTTGAACGCCCAACTCGATCGGAGTCAATCTCACGACGCGGGCGTCACGCCGCCCCACGAGCTCGGATCGACGTCCTCGATCGTCTGCGAAAAAGTCCAGCGATACCCGCCGGGATCTTCCGCGGTGTACTGTCTCTCGCCGAAGGGATAGTCCGCCGGCGGGTTGACGATCTGCGCGCCGGACGCCCTGGCGTGTTCGTGATGTTTGTCCGCGTCAGCCACGTGCACCATGACGGATGCCCCGGATCCGGCCGGGCCGACGCGTGGTCCGGTCACGACGACGGAGCCCTCCCCGAAGGTGAGTTGGACGCGGTGGTTCGCGATCCGCAGCCGCTCTTTGAATCCGAATGCGCGGCACAGCCAGAGCGCCGCCTCCCCCACATCCGGATAGGCCAGCTCGGGGATGATCGTGCCGGGCGGCATGGAGCGGTTCCGCGGGGCAGCTTTCATGAGCGTTGACTGCTTTCCTCGTGGCCGGCTTCGAGCCGTTCCCGATATTCGGTCAGGGGGAATGGGTTTGCCTCCGCCGAGCCGGCGGGCGTCTTTTCGGATTTATACAGGAACGGTTCGTCCAGGTCCCGGATGAGCCGGATCATGTAAATGTAGACCAGCGAGAACAACCCGATCAACAGATACTCGGCGATCAGGCTCTTGTAGTTCGAGATCAATAACAGCGCAATCGTGCTCCAGGCCAGCAGGTCCAGCAGGGCATAACCCACCGCGATGAACGAGGTGCGCGAGATGACGTCGACGCGGGTGACCAGACGGCGCAGATTGTGCATCTCGCCCAGCGCGCGAATCGTATAGCTTACGCCTGCAGCGGGTTGCATGACCTGCACGACTGTGTTGAAATCGGATAACGCCGCATAGCATTGCTGCACGCTGGTCCGGCGCAGGAGCCAATCTTCGACGGTGGAGACCAGCCGGCGGAATTTCGGCTTGAACTCGCTGACATCGGTGTCCTTCGCGAGAGCGACGACCGTGTCGACCGTGTCCCCGAGGGTCTCGAGCGTCGTGGCGATCTCGCCGGGGATCTTCTCGCTTTCCTTGTAGTCTGCAAAAACGCCGGCCAGCATGAAGCCCACGATCAGGGCCACCGCCGGAAGGATCGGCGATACGTCGCCGAAATCGATCACGCCGGGCAGGTGGAACACCCGGTCACGCACCACCGCGGCCCCCACGATCAGTGCCACCACCGGCAGGGTCGTCAACACCAATTTCCACTTAATCATCATCTCTCTCCATCGGATCTGTTCCCGCTAAATTTGTTTGTGCGATTGCGGGCGAGTATATCACGTGGATTTCTTGCGACCTCGGCGCGGCTTTACGATCACCAACGGGATCTCGCGCGTGGTTCTTGCCTGGTACTTGTCGTAGCTGGGATAGATCGCCGTCATCAGCTTCCAAAGCCGCGGCTTATCCTTTGCATTTGCGATGCGGGCACGCCCGGAGAATTGATCCGGGCCAACCTGCAGCTCGACCGCCGGGTCCGCCACGAGATTGAGATACCAGGACGGATGTTTGCGCGCGCCGCCGTTCGAGGCCACCAACAGATAGTCCTCAGCATCTCGGCCATAGATCAGCGCGGTGCGGCGTAGTTTGCCCGTCTTGCGGCCGCGCGTCGTCAGCAGCAACGTCGGCCAGCCGAGCCAGCGATGGCCCTTCTTTCCGTCGCTCTTAACATAATCGCGAATGTGCGACCGAACCCACAGGCGCGGGCTGTCAAAGACCTGTTTCTTCGAAGTCATGACTTGAATTCCTTCCGACGGTTATTTTCCGCCGGCAACGCGCAGCATGGCTTCCAGGCTCTGCTCCACGTCCTCGTCGGTGGTCGCCCACGACGAGACGCTGATCCTCATGGCCGTGTGTCCCTGCCAGACCGTACCGCCGCACCAGCAGGTCCCATCCTCCTGGATCGCCGCGATCACGCGCGTCGTCTTCTCCGCATCGCCGAACGCCACCAATACCTGGTTGAGAACCACATCGTTGAGCACGCTGTATCCCGCCGCGCGGAAGCCCTCCGCGAAGCGCCTGGCCTGACGACAATTGCGCTCCACCAGCTCGACCACTCCTTCGCGGCCGAGCGATCGCAGCGCCGCCCATACTTCCACGCCGCGCGCCCGCCGGGACAACTCAGGAACAAAGTCCGAGGGACCGCGGAACGGACTGACCGTAGGCAGATAGTCCGCCGTGATGGCCATGGCCGCCTGCAAGGCGTGCGCATCGCGGACGAGCGCCAGGCCGCTGTCATAAGGGACGTTCAGCCACTTGTGGAAGTCCGTAGCCCACGAATCCGCGTGGACCATGCCGGTGGCGAGATCCGATAACGACGGCACGGCCATGGCCCACAGCCCGAAGGCGCCGTCGACGTGCACCCACGCGCCGGCCCGATGCGCGATCTCACAAACATCGGCGATTGGATCAAAAGCGCCGGTGTTCACATTGCCTGCCTGCACGCACACGATCGTCGGACCGGCGATCGCCGGTACCGCATCTACCCTCATCCGTCCCTGCGAGTCCACCGGCACCTTGACTACCCTGCTGCGCCCGAGTCCCAGCAGACCCAGCGATTTGGTGAGCGAGGGATGAACCTCGTTACCCACGATCACCGTGATCTCAGGTGCGCCGAACAGCCCGTCCGCTTCGACGTTCCAGCCTGCTTGCTTGAGTACCCCGTGGCGCGCGGCAGCCAGCGCGGTGAAATTCGCGACCGTCGCGCCGGTGACAAAACCGCCGCCGTACTCACGCGGCAGATGAAAAAGGTCCAATAGCCAGTGCAGCGCGACCTCTTCGAGCTTGGCGGTCGATGGCGTCGATTTGAAATAAGCCGAGTTCTGGTCCCATGCGCCGGCCAGCCAGTTGGCCGCCAGCGTTACGGGCAGGGATCCGCCGATCACGAAGCCGAAGAAGCGCGGGCCGGCCATGGCCATGGTCGCCGGCGAACCGATCTCATCCAGTTTTTGCAGCGTGCCTTCGGGCCGGCTTGACACTGCGGGAAATGGTTCGTCCAGCTCCGCAAGTTTTGCAATCGAGTCCTCCGAGGGGGCCACGCTCCGGCCGTCCAGACCTTCGAGATACGAAATGGCGCGCTGGGCTGCGTTCTCCAAAAGTCTTCGCA
>DASXQN010000480.1:0-2974 GCA_036507155.1 Anaerolineales bacterium | reverse complement strand
GTGCCCGCGGAGAACGGCACCTTGAACGCGAGGAAGGCCAGCATCAGGATCGCCATGAGCAGGCCCTTGTTCAGCAGTCCCCACAAGAACGGAGGGACCCAGCTGCGATGCGCTTCGGTCAGGCCGGAGAATCCCTCGGCGATCTCGCGCGCGAACTCGTGCGCGCGCTCGGGCTGCAGATAAGGGCGGTGGATCAGCGGCTGCGCGATGCGATTGACGAAACGCGCCATGCTCTCGAGCGCGCTGCCGAGCTGGGTCGCCGAGCGATAACCCAGGTAGAGCAGGAATGCAAATACACACGCGATCACAAGCAGCAGGAAGGAGGCTGTGATCTGCGCAGCTCCAAGGTCATTGCGCCGGATCAGCACGATCAATCCGAGAGCCAGGATGCACATGAAGGCGGCCAGGTCGAATAACAGGAAGAGCGCAGCGGCCACGGTGGCCTTGCCAGACGGATGGCCGCGCCGGCGCGCCTCGGCCGCGAACAACGCAATTCCGCCCATCCCGGCGGTGGGCGCAACAATATTGATGAAATTGGCCGCGGTGGCTACCAAACTCAAGTTCAGTGTGGATTCATGCATGTCCAGCAAATGGTAGATCGAACGATACATCTGCCCGATCATCAGGAACCAGCCCATCAGCACCAAGAGCGCCAGGACCACGAACCAGACGTTTGCCTGTCGCAGGGTGTCGAGGATCGTCTCGATTTCCCCAAAGCTGAGAATTACCAGCGCGATGCCGAGAAAAAGAAGGACGGCGAAGACAAAGCTGCGCATGTGAAAAATATTATACACATAAACACCTCCCGTCTAAAAACACGGGAGGTGCTCAATATGTTCTTTGTGAGATCAGGCCATCAACTACGCCGGCGGCCGAAGCCGCCCACCAGGGATACGTAATACAGCAATTGCAGGATAGCGGTCAGCAGGCCGGCCACGTAGGTAAGGGCGGCGGCATTCAGCACATTGTCCACGCCTCGCTGTTCGTCTTCGCCCTGGACGATGCCGGTTTGGGCCAGCAATTGCTTGGCGCGCGCCGAAGCGTTCAATTCGACCGGCAGTGTGGCCAGCGCGAACAGCGCGCCGCCTGAGAAGACGATCACACCCAGCCAGGCCAGCTCCGCCCAGCGCAGGAACAAGCCGATCAGGATCAGGATCCAGCCAAGGTTGGAGCCGATGCTGACCGCCGGCACGAGCGCCGAGCGCAGACGCATTGGCCCATAGCCCTCCGCATCCTGGATGGCATGGCCGAGCTCGTGCGCCGCGATCGCAACCGATGCCACGGATGCACCGTTGGCTACGCCGGGCGAGAGGTTGAGGGTCTTGGTGCGCGGGTCGTAATGATCGCTGAGGTTGCCGCCGATGCCAACCACGCGTACCTCGCGCAGGGCCGCGGCCTCGGTGGTGGAATACGACACGTTGGAGATGAGCTTTTGCGCGGCTTGCGCGCCGGTCAATCCGCTGCGCGCCGGGATCTGGCTCCACTTCTTATAGGCGGACTGCACATACCAGGATGCCAGCGACATCAGCACGAACGCCGGTACCATGAACAAGAGATAGGTGGGGTCGAAGAATGTCATGGTGTATCTCCTCTGATTCAAGCTTGCAACTAATGGAGTGCGGACTTTAGTCCGCATTGGAATAGCGGACTAAAGTCCGCACTCCGAGACTTTGCCGGCGTTTATTGGAAGGCCGCCTCGCCGATCTTCAGCAGCAGCGTTTCCACGGCCTTGTCCAACTGGGGATCAAGGTGCGAGGTGTAGTCCGCTTCGGTCATTTCCACGACCACATCGGGTGTCAGGCCCTGACCGTGGATCGTTCGGCCGTTCGGCGTCAGCCATTTGGCGATCGTCACCCGCACGGCTCCCTGGTTGTCGGAAAGCGGCACCCAGTTCTGGACGGATCCCTTCCCATAAGATGTAACGCCGACAAGCTGCGCGCGGTTATGGTCTTGCAGGGCGCCAGCCACGATCTCCGCTGCCGAGGCCGAGCCTTCATTGATCAGCACGACCATCGGGATCTCGGTGGCCAGCCCGCCAGGCTGGACCTCATATACGTTCTTGCGGCCGTCGCCGTACTCTTCATATAGAACGACGCCGGCGGCGACGAACTCAGACGTCACTTCTACAGCCGTGTTCAGATACCCGCCGCCGTTGTTGCGAAGATCGAGGATCAGGCCCTTCGGATTCTGAGCCATCAGTTCGTCCAGGGTGGCTCGCAATTCCTGCGTGGTCTTGTCCCCGAATGTGGTGACTTGCACGTAGGCGATGTCATCGTCCAGCATATGGCCGCTGGCGCTCTTGATCACGATCTTTTCGCGGACAATGTCGAACTCGAGCGGATCTGTTTCACCGGCCCGTTTCATCGTAAGGTGGACCGTCGTGCCAGCCGGGCCTATGACCTTGCGGCGTGCCAGCTCCGGGTCGATGCCGGTCATATCTTCGCCGTCGATGGCGATGAACTCGTCGCCAGCGCGCAGCCCGGCTTTGTCCGCCGGGGAGCCGGGGATCGGGCTGGTCACCGTGAGGTACTCGCCGCCGGTGTCCACGTATGCGCCGATGCCTTCGTAGGCTCCGGAGAGTTCGGCGTTGGCGCTGTCATATGTCACCGGATCCATGTAGGAGCTGTGCTTATCGCCCAGCGCCTCGATCATGCCGCGTATCGCGCCCTGCATGAGTGCCAGATCGTCCACCGGCTGGTCCACGTACTGCTCGTGGACGATGTTCCACGCCTCCCAGAACGGCTTGAAGAGCGCTTGCACATCGGGCGGCGTGGCGGCCTGCTGCTCCGTAGAGGGAGTCGGCGGGGCGGAGGTCTGGCCCGGGATTTGGGATTGGACGCCGAGCGGCAGCCAGTGACCCACCGCGAAGCCGCCCGAGAAGCCGGCGACGCCAACGAACACAATGACCAGGACGATTAGAGCGACTTTCAGGGTTTTATTCACAGATTTCCTCCACAGGATGGGACCAATTAAT
>DASXQN010000479.1:0-2250 GCA_036507155.1 Anaerolineales bacterium | reverse complement strand
GTTTGCGTAGGCGAGCGCGCCGGAAAAGACAATCAGAGCGACTCGAAGCCACGCCCCTGCGGATAGACGATCAGACCGGTCTCTGGATCCTCTCGGCGCGGTTGGTCTGGTCGCCGCACGACGATGGGCTTTCTTGGTGCTCACGAGTTCTAAACTTACAGGCTGCCGAAAGTGCCTTCCACCACAGAGTCGTCATGAGCGGGGCTCACCCCGTAACATGAAAATGCGCCTTGTGGTCGGTCACGCTCATGACGACTAGATATTGTGCCATCGGCGCTATTTTCTGAGCAGGCCACAGAGGATCGTCAGAAAGTGGAAACTAGTTTCTCGTTTGAAGAAACTCTGTGTCTACGGCTCATCCTTCAGCGGCCCGAACGCCGGAGGTGGAACACGACGCCTCGACGCTGCCTGGTACGCCGACGCCGCCTTCAGCACGAGAGGCTCGAGTCCCGGCTCGACCAGGAAATTGATCGAGAAGGGCAGTCCGGGCGCGGGGAGCGCTGTGGGCGTGGTGCCGGTCTTGCTGCGATAGAACTTGCGTCCACTGGCGTCTGTGGCGAGCTCGAACGTCGGATCGTAGGCGGTCCGCACATAGCCTGCGGGGATGAGGATTTCCGTAATGCCGGCGTTCGGTCCAAGCGGGTACGAGATCGCCCGGTTGTTCGCCCCGGGCTCTGGTGCCAACCCGATCTTGCCGGGCGGTAGCGCCGTGTGCAGCTGGATCAGCAGGTCCAGCTTGTTGTCCAGAAGTACTTTCATGATGATGCGCCGCAGGAGTTCCCGGCGCTGTATGTTCTCGGCGATGCCTTTCGGAGGGCTGTGCAGATCGCGAATCTCCTCCCAGTTCTTGAAGGCCGCCCGCTGGTCGTCGCCCCAGAACTTGGATCGCGCATTGAGCGCGCGCCAATCGGCCAGAGTTTCCTTGTAGCCGCGGTCGGCCCAGTCCTTCGCTCGCCGATACAAGTACTGAGAGATATGAAACCGGAACGTTCGTGAGCCCCCTCCTTCGCCCCCGCCGCCCAATATGCTGCGCAGATTCAGGTTGGGGGGCGATGGCTCGAGCCCCTCGGCCCAGCGAACCATCCAGTCGGCCGGCAGCATCCTGCTTCCGATCTTGACGTCCGGCGCGAAGCGATACACCAGGTCCGGATGCAGGACCGGCACGAGCTCGGCGATCGCGCGATCGATGGTCGTCGACATGTTCTCGATCGCGGGATCATCAGGCCAGCCCGCCGTCACCGATTCGACGAGCGTGGCGCCCAGATGCTTGCCGAGCACGTCCGTCATTTCCCTGGCGGCCGCGTCGACGATCGGTTCATCCGTTTTGGCGGGCTTGATCATGAACTCACGGATGATGCCGATGCGCATACCCTTCAACGCGCCCGGCTCTCCGTTGGTAATGGCCCGCGAGTAGGGTTCGGTCGAGACGCTCGAGCGGGGCACGGTCGTGAAGATATCCCGGGGATCGTAATACCCGTTGACGGGATCTTTCAGCGCGTCCAGTACTTTTGCGGCGTCGCCGATCGTGCGGCAGTGAATACCGGCCCGATCGTTGTAGATTTCCGCGCCGATGGCGCCGCCAAGGAATGACAGCAGCGCCTTGTGCGGCAAAATCAGCGCCACCGAATTGTGATTGGCCGGCCCGCGACACGATTGACCCGTCTCCTCACAGATACTGCACATCACGAGATTGGTGCTCACTGAGACGCCGGAACCTGAGCTGGACCCAATGGACGCAGCGCGTGTGCTGTCGTAGGAGTTACAGGGGTTGCCGGCCCACGTGCTGCGTTGATAGCCCAACGTCGAGGGCAGGACCTTCGTCGGATAATTCTCGCCACCCGGATCGCCCGGTCCGCGTCCGTTGTACTCGGTCGTGTTCGCCTTGGCGTAGATGATCGCCCCCTTTTGTCTCAGTTGCGCGACCAGCGTGTGATCGCGCGCGGGGAAATCCATGTCGTAGCGGGCATCGGCGCCGCCGGTCGAGCGCATGTCTTTGACGTCATACGAATCCTTGAACGAGAACGGAATGCAATACATCGGCATGCGCTCGAGATCGGGATTTCGACCGTATTGCGCATCCAATTCCGCCGCGCGCTCCAGGGCGTCCGGTTGACGACGAAATTCCTCGCAGACCGGCGGCGCTCCCGCAGGCAGCGGGCCGGCTGAGGGATGCTTGTCGAGCTCGCCTTTGCACGTCACGGATCGTTGCCCCCGGATGTTGAGCATCCCGAGTGCGCGGGCCTGTCCGGC
>DASXQN010000478.1:0-2874 GCA_036507155.1 Anaerolineales bacterium | reverse complement strand
GGCAAGAGGGCGGCCTCCCTCTTGCCGGCCACTCTAAGTGGCGCGCGCGAAGCTCTTGCGTGAGCGCCACGCGGTCGCAGGATCGCGCCCGGCCCGGCTGATCGCCGAACGAACGGCCGCCAATGACGCGGCACCGATATCGCTATCGACGCCGACGCCCCACATCAGCCGTTTGCCGATCGCGCACCTGGCGTAAACCGCGATCTCGGCATTGAGGTCGGCGTGTTTGGACCTGACGCGTCCGATACGACGTACGGCCTGGACGGGAATACCCGCAGGGGAGAGCGCGGCATTGATCGTGCGAATGAGCTCCTGGTGACCGCCGTCGACGAGGCGGGTTCGACTGTCTACGTAAAGAGAGTTGACTATGACATTCTGTCCACTGTCAGCCGGCGCGCCGTCGACAGATGAAGGCGACGGCTGCGAGTCCATTAGGTACTCTTCCGCGAAGATTCGCCAAATTTGAGCGGGAGTGATCTCTCCCCTAGTGGCATCGGCGTGGGCCTGGACCCGCCGCGCGAACTCGATCTGCAGTCCGCGCGGCAGGTTCAGCGCGTGCCATGCCCTCATGACGTAGGCCACGCCGCTCTTACCGGACTGGCTGTTCACTCGGATCACGGCCTCGTACGAGCGCCCGACGTCCTTGGGATCGATCGGAAGGTACGGCATCTCCCAGCGGACGCTGCCGTCGACGGTGCCTGCGGGTAGGTCCGCGGCTTCGTGCTCGAGGGCCTCGAAACCCTTCTTGATCGCATCCTGGTGCGACCCGGAGAAGGCGGTGTAGACCAAGTCACCGCCGTACGGGTGACGCGGGTGGACGGGCAGTCGATTGCTGTACTCGACAGTGTCGCGGACCCGCTTGATGTCGGAAAAGTCGATTCCTGGATCGATGCCTTGCGTAAACAGGTTCATCCCGAGCGTGATCAGGCAGACATTGCCGGTCCGCTCGCCGTTGCCGAACAGGCAACCCTCCACGCGCTCGGCGCCCGCGAGCAAGGCGAGCTCCGCCGACGCCACCGCGGTGCCGCGGTCGTTATGGGGGTGGACCGACAGGCAGACGCTTTCCCGCCGAGACATATTTCGGTGCATCCACTCGATCTGGTCGGCGAATACGTTCGGATGGGATCGTTCCACGGTGGTCGGGAAGTTGAGGATGATCTCGCGGCCGGGCGTCGGCTGCCAAACGTCCATGACCGCCTCGCAGACCTCCAGGGAGAAGTCGAGCTCGGTTTCGTTGAAGAGCTCGGGGGAGTATTCAAAGCCGAGATCGCAGTCGCCGAGCAGATCCTCAGCAAACTTCAGCATCTGCCGCGTGCCGCTAACCGCGAGATCCTTGCACTCCTGCCGATCGATGCCGAAGACTATCCGCCGGAACAGCGGAGCAGTAGCGTTGTAGAGATGAATCGTGGCCTGCGGCGCTCCGACCAGACATTGCACAGTGCGGTCGATCAGATCTTCCCTGGTTGGCACGAGCACCGAAATCCTGACGTCATCCGGGATTCGTTCCTGCTCGATCAGGAGGCGGACAAAGTCGAAGTCATCCTGACTGGCAACGGGAAAGCCGACTTCGATCTCTTTGTATCCCATGTTGGTCAACAGCTCGAACATGGCAAGCTTGCGCCTGGGACACATCGGATTGGCAAGCGCTTGATTCCCGTCGCGCAGATCGGTGGACAGCCAGCGGGGCGCCCTGATGATCGTATTGTCCGGCCAGGTGCGCGCCGGAAACACGATGGGGGGAAACGGCGCGTAACGCCGGTGGGCGAGATGCTGGGGATTCCCCGTGTCGGCCATGATCAATTTCCTTTCCGTGGGCCTTCCGGGACCTCGAACCGGGAGCAGGACGGAAGCACGATGTGGGGACCGTCAGGAGCCGGTCACGCGTGCGTTCGGCCGCGAGTCCTGCAAAAGGACCTGGGGAAAGCCGGCCGTGAGCACCTCGTGCTGGAGCCGCTGCAACTCCGGCGAGGGCTCTAGACCGAGTTCGCCGTTCAGAGTAGTGCGCAGATCCTGGTAGGTCTGCAGCGCCTCACTGCGCCTGCCGGCCTGGCTGAGCACAGTGATGAGCTGGCCGTGGAACCATTCGTTGAGCGGATGCGTCGCGACGAGCGACCGCAGTTCCCCGATCAACTCGCGATGCAGGCCGAGGCGCAGATCGGCCTGGATGCGTAGTTCGAGTGCGCGCAAGCGCTGCTCTTCGAGGGGCACGACATGGGCAGCGAGTACGCGTCCCGGGGTGACGTCGGCCAGAGCCGGGCCCGTCCACATGTCCAGCGCGTGCCGGAGTGTCTCGGCGGCCGTTTCAATATCGCCGTTCTCCAAGGATTTACGGCCCTGCCATACCAGCCGCTGGAAGACGAACGCGTCCACCTGTTCTGGCTCCACGCGCAGCACGTAGCCGGGAGGCTTGGTGAGGAGTAGCTCCCGGCCGGGTGCATCGAGCTTTTCTTTGGTGATGACCTTGCGCAGCTGGTAGATATAGGTCTGCGCTTGGGTTACCGCGCTCTTTGGCGGGTCTTCACCCCATAGTTCTTCGATCAGGTAATCAATGTGCACGACCTGGTTGGCGCACAACAACAGCAGCGCGAGAACCCGCCGCAGCTTTGGCGCCGTGGGGGTGCAAATGCGCTCCCCATTGAGTAGCTCTAGGGCGCCTAGCACCTTGAACGCTGTCATCGGGCTCTCCCAGGCTCGTGGCGAGATGGTGTGATCTGACAGTGCCAACACCGTTCCTCACCTCACGCTCGGCGGTCGCCGTAACTGGGCTCGAAGTTAGCTAGTGGCCTGGTAGCCAGGCAAGTGCGGCGCACCCAAAGTGCTGGGGATGTAGCCGGAAGATGCGGTTGAAATGTCGAAAGTTGTAATGCGCGTACA
>DASXQN010000477.1:0-4703 GCA_036507155.1 Anaerolineales bacterium | reverse complement strand
TCAGCGCGGTGCGCGTCAGCGCCCCCGACTTCCGGCGCCCAATGGATGACACCGGACACCCGGAATTGTCGTCGCTGGACCTGATGGCCAGCAAGACCTTCGGGTCGTTCGAGGACCGCGCCGGCGAAGGGCTGCAGGCGGACGAGTCGAGGGCGCTGCAAAAGGCGCTCAAGGCCGCGCATGCGTTTGCAGAAAAGCCCCAGGGCTGGCTGGTGTTGATGGGCGGATACGGCACGGGCAAGACGCACCTCGCGGCTGCCATCGCCAATTACCGCGCCGGCCTGGGCGACCCGCCGCTGTTCGTGATGGTGCCGGACCTGCTCGATCATCTGCGCGCGACTTTCAGCCCGCACAGCAACACCACCTTCGACCGTCGCTTCGATGAGATCCGCACAGCGCCCTTGCTGATCCTGGACGATCTCGGCACACAGTCCATGACGCCGTGGGTGCGCGAAAAACTGTATCAACTGTTCAACTATCGCTACAACGCCGAGCTGCCCACCGTCATCACGACCTCGGATTCGCTGGATGAGATGGACGCGCGCATCCGCTCGCGGCTGCTCGATTCACGCTTCTGCACCATTCACGCCGTGGCCGTCGCAAGCTTTCATGGCGCGAAGAAAAAAACCAAACGCTGAAGGGGCGCCGTCTTCTGCGAGCGGCGGCAGGGGCGAGGTCCTCTCGCCCACGACGCCCGGAAATGAACGATCAAAAACGGCCCCGCTTGATGCGGGGCTGTTTCATTGAGCCGTGATCGCTTAGTGCGGCTCGTTGACCACGAAGTTATCGAATGTGACCGCGGCGTTGGGGTCGTCGAAGGTGCCGACCGTCAGGCCGATATCACCGGTGACGAAGGAAGTATCAGTGACACTGGCTACCTGCTGGCCGTTGACGTACAGCGTGAGCGTAGAGCCGACGCAATCCCCGCGCAAATGGTTGGTCGCATCGCCTTGCTTGACCGCACCGGAGGTCTGCATCTCCGTGGCGGAGACATATTGAAGCTGTCCGGCCAGATACTTGCCGATCACTTGATACCCGTCGCTGGCGATGATCATGAAGTAAAAGTTGTCATCGTCCACGAAGCGGCAGATCACCCCGAAGTCGTTGTTGTCGGGACCGCTGAATTTGGTGGCATCCACCTCGATGCTCACGTCCGAAAAGGTCTCGCCGGGATGTGCCCACACGTCCTGATTGGCTGTAAAAGCCTGCATCAGGTATTTTCCGTCGGAATAGTTGGCTGCCTTGTCGGCGTCTGCCGCGACCGGCCAGCCGCTGTTCGTGTCGGAAAAATCGTCCTGGTACATAACTTTGACGCCGGACTGGGGGGCCGGACCCGGGTCGGAGCCGCCGCCGGTGGCGAAGTTGCACGCCAGGCTGGCGGCGATCAAAACGGAAAGTGCCAGAAATACCTTCTTCATTTTGCATTCTCCTTAAGGATCTGAATTGAGGTGCCGGAAGTATACGAAGGCCGTAAGCGGCTTCCAATCCCCCGCTGTGGGGATGTTCGTCCGCCAGATGCAGCGTGGACGTGAATTCGGCCGCCACAATTTGCTATTCTACCCTATCCAGTTTACAAAATGGAAACAATGAGCAGTTGGGTCCGGCGCGCAGCACGGGGAGAGTTAAGCGCGGGGCTACCGCTGAGACACGACGAAGTCATCAAAGCGGACGTCCATCGCGCCCTCTGCTTGACAGAACACGGGGCAGGCGTACAATCAGGACCGATATAAAAGGACCCCCATGAAAACCTCCCCCCTTCCCATTCCAGAATTCTTCGGAGCGGACCGCGTTGGAACGGTCTGGCGAGTCCCTTATCAGCACCGCGCGCAGCAAGCGCGCGATTGGGCGGATCAACACCGCGTTCAGCCCGCCCAGTCCGACCCGCAGCGGATCGCGCTGCTGTTGGTGGATGTACAGAATACCTTCTGCATTCCCGATTTCGAACTCTTCGTGGCGGGTCGCAACGGCATGGGCGCCGTGGACGATAACCGCCGCCTGTGCGAATTCATCTATCGTAATTTGGGACGCATTGGCAGCATCACCGCCACCATGGACACGCACCAACTGATGCAGGTTTTTCATGCCATCTTCTTTATCGATGCGAACGGCAAACACCCCGCACCGTACACGCTCATCCAGACCAACGAACTGCGAGCCGGCAAGTGGACGTTCAACCCGGCGCTTGCGGCGCGCTTCAAGATCACGCCCGAGTACGGACAGGAGATGATGATCTTCTACGCCGAAAAACTGGAAAAACGCGGAAAATACGCGTTGACCATCTGGCCTTATCATGCCATGCTCGGCGGTATCGGACACGCGCTGGTTTCGGCGGTCGAGGAAGCCATCCTCTTCCATTCGGTGGCCAGGCTGTCCCAGCCGGTGTTTGAGATCAAGGGCAACCAGCCGTTCACCGAACACTACTCGGTCATCGGTCCCGAAGTCACGAAAGGGCCGAAGGGCGAAGTGCTCGGCAAGCACAATCCCAAATTCGTCAATGAGCTCAAAGAACTGGACGCGCTGATCATCGCCGGGCAGGCCAAGAGTCATTGCGTTGCCTGGACAATTAGCGACCTCCTCTACGATATCCGCAAGGTGGACGCGGCGCTGGCCGGCAAGGTCTACCTGCTTGAGGATTGCACGTCCTCTGTCGTGGTGCCGGGGGCCGATTACACCGAGGCCGCCGACGCGGCCTTCGCGGAGTTTGCAAGGGCCGGCATGCACCTGGTGCGATCCACGGACGATTTCCTGCAGGATATCTGATGTCGCTCTTTGACCGAAAACGCCTGACCAATGATGCCTTCAAACTGGATGTGGAACGCATGCGGCGGGGCTGGTACTCGGATAAGTATTTCGAGAACATCAACCGCATGTTGACCGCCCTATCGGCCGAAGGCTACACCTATGCCGGACAGCACGCCAACCTGCCAGCCGGCGTAGCTGCGGAAAACATTCCCGTCGGCACCGTAGAAGTCGAAATGCAATGGTTCACCCGCCGCATTGGGAAGAGCGTGATCGTCGGCGTCGATAAGGCCCTGGCAATGCTCAAGCTTTGCACCGGATATTTCGACGGCGATCACTTCGTAGATACCTCCTCCAAACTCGAAGTCTGGGCAGTGCAAGACGGCGACGTGGTCGAATCAGACGGCAATCCGCTCAACGTCGAACCGGTCATCCGGGTGCGCGGCGCGTACCGCGATTTCGCGGTGCTGGAAACGCCCACGCTCGGCATCCTGACGCGTTCGAGCCGCGTGGCTACCAATGTGTACGAGACTTTGGAGGCTGCGCGCGGCAAGCCAGTGCTATTCTTCCCGGCGCGCTTCGATCTGCACGAAGCGCAAGCAGCCGACGGATATGCTTACAGCATCGCGGTCCAGCGCTTCAACCAGGACCACCTGCAGGATATCGGCCCGTTCATCTCCACGGACGCGCAGGGAGATTGGTGGGGCGGCGCGGGCGGAGGTACGCTGGCGCACGCCGCCATCGCGTCGTTCCTGGGCGACACCGCCGAGGCCAGCATGGCCTTTGCTCGGGTGCTCCCCGTCAGCGTGCCGCGCATCGCGTTGGTGGATTTCAATAATGATTCGGTGCGGGATTCACTTCTGGTCCTGGACGCCATGTTCGCGAAGTACTGGGAATTGATGGATGCGGGAAACAATGAGGAAGCCGCGAAATACAGGCTCTATGGCGTGCGGCTTGACACCAGCGGAAGCCTGCGGGATGTATCGGTACAACCGCTCGGCGAGCCGGCGCTGGACCTGGGTGTAACACCGCGTTTGGTCTTCAACGTGCGCCAGGCGTTGGATTCGGCTTGGGAGCGCTGGCAACTACCGAAAACCTGGAACACCGCGGCGCAGGAGTATTGCCGCAGCGTGAAGATCGTGGTCTCCGGCGGATTCAATCCCGATAAGATCCGCAAGTTCGAGAAGCTGGGCGTCCCCGCCGATATCTATGGCGTGGGCTCGTATTTGTTCAATAACAATGGGAATACCGTCACGGACTTCACCGCGGACGTGGTGCGCGTGAAGGTGCACGGCGAATGGGTCGATATGGCGAAGGTGGGACGAACGCCGCGCGAGAATCCGCAGCTTGAAAGAGTTTGGTAATTGGACCATGGACGATAGACGATGAATATGGTCCATCGTCTATCGTCCATGATCATGCTTTGAGCAACTGGGGGATTTCTTCTAACATTTCATCACGCACCTGACGAAAGACCGACAACCGCTCCGCTTCACTGCCCTGCGCCTTGGCCGGGTCGTAAAAACTATGATGGAGGCGGCGTCCCGCGCGTCCGGGCCAGACGGGGCACTCTTCCGCTGCCGAGTCGCAGACGGTGATCACCAGGTCGAAATCCCGCGTGGGCAGGTCGGCGATGTTCTTGGATTTGCCGGTGTGCGCGATCCCGATCTCCTCCAAAACCTGAAGCGCCATCGGGTGGACGTAGCCCGCCGGCTTTGTACCGGCTGAATGCGCCCGCCAGCTTTCGGCCTTGCGGGCATTGACGATCGCTTCGGCCATCTGTGAGCGGCACGAGTTGCCGGTGCACAGGAACAGGACAGTGCTCCTTTGAGTGCTCATCCGAACCTGCCGGTCACGTAATCCTCCGTGCGCTTTTCCTTCGGCGCCGTGAAGATCGCCTTGCCGACGCCGTATTCCACCAGTTCGCCCTGCAGAAAAAACGCGGCGTAATCGGCAGTGCGCGC
>DASXQN010000476.1:0-3988 GCA_036507155.1 Anaerolineales bacterium | reverse complement strand
CAATGCGCGGATGCAGGGGACGTACTCTACAGAGTACGCGCGATCTCGACGACTTCGTAAACTTCGAGCTGGTCACCGACCTTGAGATCGTCGAAGTTCTTGACCGAGAGACCGCACTCGAACCCGGCTTTCACCTCGCGTACATCGTCCTTGAAGCGCTTGAGAGAATCCAGTTCACCGGAATGGATGACCACGTTGTCCCGGAGCACGCGTACCAGCGACCCGCGACGCACCACGCCTTCGAGCACGTAACAGCCGGCCACTGTGCCGACTTTGGAGATCTTGAACACCTGGCGGATCTCCACCATGCCGATGGTGCTTTCCTTCTTGTCCGGTGTAAGCATCCCGGACAGCGCCGCTTTGATCTCGTCGACTGCCTCGTAAATCACGTTGTAGTAGCGCAATTCGATGCCATGCGCCGCAACCAGCTTCCTTGCCATGGTGTCGGCGCGGGTGTTGAAGCCGATGATTACCGCATTCGATGCCAGAGCCAGGTTGACGTCCGACTCGGTAATTGCGCCTACGCCGGCGTGAACGATGTTGACCTTTACCTCGTCTGTGGAAAGTCTTGTCAGCGCATGGGCCAGTGCCTCGTAGGAACCCTGTACGTCGGCCTTGATGATCAGCGACAGGGTCTTCACCTGCCCCGCGGTCATCTGGTCGAACATGCCATCGAGTTTGGCGGTCTGCTGTTTTGCCAGTTTGACCTCGCGAAACTTGCCCTGCCGGAACAGCGCGATCTCGCGCGCCTTGCGCTCGTCGCCCAGCACCACCATCTCTTCGCCGGCGATCGGCACGTCTGACAGACCCTGGACCTCTACCGGGATGGAAGGGCCGGCCTCCGGCACCGGGTGTGCGGCCTCGTCGAGCATCGCGCGGATGCGCCCGAACACCGCGCCGGCCAGTACCACGTCGCCGCGCTTGAGCGTTCCCGACTGCACCAGAATGGTTGCGACCGGACCACGACCCTTGTCGAGCCTCGACTCGATCACGACGCCATGCGCCGGAACGTTCTTGGGCGCCCTGAGTTCGAGAACTTCAGCCTGAAGCAGAATACGCTCAAGCAGTTCATCGATGCCTTTGCCGGTTTTTGCCGAGACATCCTGGAACATCGTGTCGCCACCCCACTCTTCGGGCACGACCTGCTCTCCGGCGAGTTCCTGGCGGATTTTCTCCGGATTGGCTTCCGGCTTGTCGACCTTGTTGACGGCCACCACCAGCGGCACCTTCGCCGCCTTCGCGTGGTGTATTGCCTCGATTGTCTGCGGCATCACGCCATCGTCCGCAGCGACCACCAGAACGACCAGATCGGTCACTTTCGCACCACGGGCACGCATTGCGGTGAATGCTTCATGGCCGGGCGTGTCGAGAAAAGTAATCATCCCGCGCGGAGTGTTTACATGGTAAGCGCCGATGTGCTGGGTGATGCCGCCGGCTTCGCCGCTGGCCACGCGTGTACGGCGGATATAGTCCAGCAAAGATGTCTTGCCATGGTCTACGTGACCCATGACGGTAACGACCGGTGCGCGCGGTTCCGCCACTACATCGTGCTTCTCCGCTTCCTCGGTGAGGAAAGATTCCGGATCATCCAGCTTGGCGCGCTTGGCGATGTGACCCATCTCGTCCACCACGATCATCGCTGTGTCCTGGTCGATCACCTGATTGATCGTCACCATGCTGCCGAGCTTCATCAACACCTTGATGACTTCAGCGGCCTTGACCGACATCTTCTGAGCCAGTGCTGCCACGGTGATGGTTTCCGGCACCAGCACCTCGCGCACGATCGGTTCAGTCGGCGCGTTGAAAGACTGTTCGTTGGTGACCACCTCGCTCTTGTGCCTGGTGCTGCGGCCCATGCGGGCATGCCAACCCTGGCCGCCCCGGGAATCGTCGCCGCGAGTCTTCAGCCCTCGGCGCCTGGCGGACTCATCCTTCCAGGCGGTTTCGGATTTCTTGGCAGTTTTGGGTTTGGCCGGTTTATCTCCCGGCTTCGCGGCGGGCTTGTGCAGCGTGCCTTCGGTAGTCGGCTTCTTCGCAGCCGGTCCTTCAGCGGGTTGCGGCGCTTCCGCGACGCCGGGCTTCTCGGGTTCGGCCACGGCTGCCGGCGCCGCGTCCTTGGCCGTCTTGCGCTTGCGTTGTTGTTTCTGGGCCACTTCGGCGCTCTGCCGCGCGATCAGCTCAGCCTGTTTGCGCGCCTCTTCCTCCCGCAATGCCGTCTGTTCCGCATCGATCGCAGAAGGAGCGGCGGTTTCGGCAACAGGCACGGGCGCCTCCGCAGCCGCGGCATCGCGCTTGACCAGAACGCGCTTCTTCTTGACTTCGACCTGGATCGTTCGTGCCTTGCCGGTACTGTCGGCTTTCTTTATTTCGGTCGTCTGGCGTCGGGTCAGCGTGATCTTGTTCTTGGTGTCCTTGGCTCCATGAACGCGTCGCAGGTAATCCAGGAGCTGGGTCTTATCCTGCTCGGTGAGCACGGTATCTTCGGCGAGCGCCTTGCCTACTCCAGCCGCCTGCAGCTGCTCGAGGAGCAACGCCGAAGGCAGTCCCAGTTCCTTGGCAAATTGTGAAACGTTCATCTGCGCCATATGTCGTTATCCCTGGCTCGCCGCGAACCACGGTGCGCGCGCCGTCATGATCAGTTGCTTGGCGCGCTCCGCGTCGATTCCAGTCAGTTCCACAAGATCGTCCACCGCCAGATCGGCCAAGTCCTCCTGGGTGGTCACGCCTTTCGCAGCCAGCACGCGCGCCGTCTCGTTATCCATGCCCTCGAGCGTGAGCAGGTCGCTAGCCACGTTTTCCACATGCTCCTCGCTGGCGATGGCCTCGACAAGAAGCGCATTGCGCGCGCGGCTCCGCAATTCGTTGACGGTATCTTCGTCGAAAGACTCGATCTCCAGCATCTCATTGATCGGCACATAGGCCACTTCTTCGAGCGTCGTGAATCCCTCCTGGATCAGAATGCCTGCGACCTCCTCGTCCACGTCGAGCCGTTCCATGAAGAGCTTGCGTATGTTTGCGGATTCCTCTTCGTTCTTCTTCTGGGACTCTTCTTCCGTCATGATGTTGAGTTCCCAGCCGGACAGCTCGCTCGCCAGACGCACATTCTGTCCGTTGCGGCCGATCGCTTGCGCTAGATTCTCTTCATCGACAACCACATCCATGCTGTGCGATTCTTCATCCACAGTGATCTTGCTCACCTCGGCGGGCGCCAGCGCATTGATGACGAACTGCGCAGGATCCGGTGACCACAGCGTGATATCCACCCGTTCCCCCGCGAGCTCCGCGGTCACAGCCTGTACCCGTGAACCACGCATCCCGACGCAGGTGCCGATCGGATCGATGCGGGGATCATTGGATTTCACTGCAATCTTTGCGCGGGACCCGGGATCGCGGGCCGCCGCCTTGATCTCCAACAGGCCTTCCTCGATCTCCGGCACTTCCATCTCGAACAGCTTGATCAGGAACTCCGGCACCGTCCGTGACAGAATCAATTGAGGGCCACGATTATTGCGGTCCACCTTGAGCAGAAACGCGCGTACGCGGTCGCCGATCCGAAGGTTTTCCTTCGGGATCATCTGATCCTTGGGCAACGCCGCTTCGATGCGTCCGGACTCGATGATTGCGTTGCCCCGCTCCATGCGCTTGATGGCACCGGTGACGATGAATTCCTTGCGCTGCAGGAAATCATTAAGAATCTGCTCGCGTTCCGCGTCTCGGATCTTCTGCAGGATGACCTGCTTGGCGGTTTGCGCGCCGATGCGCCCGAACTCCACCGGTTCGAGCGGCTCTTCGACGAAATCATTGAGCTGGAGATTCGGGTCCCGCTCGTGGGCATCGGTCAGGGCGATCTGCTGTGCCGGGATCTCGTGATCATTGTCGGCAACGATCTGCCAGCGCCGGAACGACTTGTACTCGCCGGTGTCGCGGTCGATCTCAACGCGTACATCCACGTCGTCTTTGAAACGCTTCTTCGTAGCCGAAGCCAAGG
>DASXQN010000475.1:0-6513 GCA_036507155.1 Anaerolineales bacterium | reverse complement strand
CAGCGGCCGGAACCATGTACAGAACGAATGCCGCAGCGAACAGGATCGCGAGATACGAGCGTTGCGAGAGGACCGTGCGTTGCGCCATGTATTATGGCCTATCCGAAAACCTTAAGTTTCTCACCACGAAGACGCAACGCGAAAAAAGCGTGTTGTGGCTAGTGCCTCTGCGACTTCAAAACCCCATTCTGACCGCAGTCCCACGGGATACCCTATCCCCTTCGGGGACCTTCGGCGGGCACACGTGCTTCGCGATTGCACTGCGGTCGATTTCCGCATTCAGCAGCAGTACAACTGCTGCTGGAACAGGGCTTCTCAGGCAGACTTAGTGTCTTGCCGTGCCGCGCCACTATTATTTCTTGGGGATCAACTGCGACCCGCTTGTTTCCCGACATACGCATCCAGGCCGCGGCGCGCGTCCCGACGGATGGCGGCCTGCATGGGCGGACTCCAGCCGAAAAGCGTTCCGGCCGGACCGAGCGCCATGCCCGACCAGCGCCACAGGTCGAAGGTATCGGCGTGGCGGATGATCAGGCCGTCCCGAAATACAAAGGCCGCCTCGATGACGTTGTGCACCGGGCGGGCGGACTTCCCGAAGTTATAACGCGCTTCCCAATGCGCGGAGCCGGTCCGATCGTCGGCCTTCACGGCCGTGAACGTGACCTGCAATGTTTTGGCGCGCCCGCATAACATGTGCCACATGGCAGAGGCGCGCGCGCCCTCCAACTGCCCGAAGACGGTTTCGGAGAAGACCACTTCGGGGTGATAGCAGGAGCTCATCCCGTCCGCGTCGAGCGCCTGGAAGGAGGTATAGAATTTTTCGATCAGTTGCGCGTTGGGATGCATGTGTCTCCATTCCAAAATTGTTGCTTGAATTCTATCAAATAAGGTTCACAATGCGCCGACGTGAGCCGGCGAGGTTTGTCCGATGCTACGTTTCCAGTTTCAGAATCAATTCGTCGATCGGCTCTTCGCCGTCCGCGGCGGGGAACCTGCCCTCGCCAAAGAGCTTGAATCCGCATTTCTCCAGCACGCGCCGCGAGCCAATGTTATGTTTCGCGACGTGCGCAAACAGCGGCCGCGCCCGGACGAGTTGAAGGAATTCCGAGAGAGCGGTAGTGGCAATGCCTTTGCCCCAGTATTGCTTGCCGATCCAATAGCCCACTTCACGTCCGCCGGAGGCTTCCCAACTGACGACATGCCCGGCCACCTGACCATCGTACAGGATGGTCTTGATCGTGGTGCCCGCGTCGGCCAGGATCCTGGCCCAGTGCGCCCTAAAGGCCTGCAGGTCCCGCGCCGGAAAGGCGGCCATGCGATTGGCTTCGGGATCCTGTTGGTGCTCGAAGAAGATCGGGAGGTCGGTCTCCATCACATCCCGCAAAACCGAGGGCTGCATCATCATGATCGGGACATGCCGGGCCTCAGGAAGATCGGCGGGTTGGCGCTTTCTTCACCGGCTTGGGTTTCAAGGTCTTTACATACTCATAACTGAGATCGAGGTACTTCTTCAACTCGCGCGTATTGTTCAACAGACTGCCCGGAACGCGCACGTAGTCCTTCATCAAGGCGCCGTGCGACTCGAACAGGGTCGTCTTGTATTTTACGAGAAAAGCCTGCCGGGCCACCGCGGGCAGCCGCAGGGCCATGGCCCCGGATTCGGAGAGGAATGAGAACATATGGCCGTTCAATGAGGTATAAGGCAGCATGACGCCCTTGCGCTCTATTTTCGGGCTGCTTGCGATCAGCCTGTCATACGCTGCCACGCTTTCGGATGGGATCTTGCTTGGTTCTTTTTTGAGGGCCATCGCTTATTTCCAATCCTCTGAATTGAATAGCGGTGCAGATATTTGATAATGATCACGGCCGGTTGCATTCATATTTTAAAGCAACAGCCTCACTCGATGCAGTGATAGATGATCACGCGGTTCGGTTCCGCACCGAATACTTTCACCAACCTCAAGCCCGGCGGTGAAATCGAGAGATCCAGCCAGGGCTCGACAGGAAAGTGCGCGGCGCGGATGACCCATTCTTCCAGGACGATATACTCCGCCTGCTGTTCATCGGCGTATGCCAGCACCTCATCCGGTGGGGCCCAGGGCAGGGCGCGGGCCCGCTCGAACGGCCAGTCTTCGTAAAAATAAAAAGGCGTTTGAGGGTTATGGCTGAGCAGATTCTCGGTCTGCGGCAGATTGGCGCGCAGCCACAGACCGGCTTCCTTTTCGGCGGCCGGCTCGGCCATGAAAGTATCGATGCGTGCGAGCGTGGTGCGATAACTGATGCTCCCGGCGTAGAGCAACGCTGCGCCCGCGGGGATCAAGAGTGCGCGCGCGGCGGCTGTCTGCCACGCAGGCTGACCGATCCGCTTCACGATCCATCCGGCGGCCTGCACGAGGCCGACCGCTCCGAGCGCGCTGAAGCTCAAGCTGAACGCGATCAAAGGGATCAAGAGGCGTGAGTGCACAAGCACCGACAACAGGCCGAGGCTATACACTGTCACGAAGCCCAGCACAGCGAGCGCCGCGCCGCGTTTCGTACCGGTCAATGCCTTAAGGATCCCGGCGGCCGCCAGCCACAGCCACCAGGATGTGGCGTGTACGGTCCACGGATCCGGCAGCAGCATCACGGCAGTACGGTCGCGCCACAGCAAGCGCGCATGTTCCCCGACCAGCCCCAAGGCCTGGTTTGAATGCCGCAACCAATAATCGCCGAAACTTGTTTCGCTTGCCATCTGCGGCAGGGCAGGCTGTCCGTTTTCGTCCAGCCGATAAATGGCCGGCTCGGCCTGGCCCGGCCGATTGAACGCTTCGCTCAGCGCCACGCCAACGCTGCTCTTCCACATGAAATTCAAATGCCCGTACAGCCGGTATGTTCCGATCGACTGCGGCGCCATGATGAATACGAGCGCGGCCGCGGCGGCGAGTCCCTCGCGGGCGGCCGACCAGCCCCGGGCGCGGACGAGACGCGCCAGTCCTGCTCCCGCGAGGGCCAGCACCAGCAGCATCCCTTCCGAACGCGTCAGAATGGCAAGGCCGGTCAAGCCTCCCGCCAGCGCGAATCGCCGCAGGCCACCCAGCCGGCCGGCGCGCAAGATGGCGGTGAGGGCCAACAACAGAAATAAAGCGAACGGCATTTCAGTGAGGGTCAGCGTTGACGAGGCCAACAGCCACGGATGAAATGCTGTCAGGATCGCGGCCAGGTGTGCGGACGGCTCGTCCGCGATCTCGTTCACCAGCCACCACACGGCCGGGACCAACGCCGCGCCGCACAGCGCGGAGATCAGGCGCGCCGCGAGCTCGGCGTCCTGTACAAACAGGGCCATGCCCGCGATCATGACCGGATAGAGCTGGGACCAGTAGTCGTTAAGGGCGCCCGACCATTCGCCGCGCAGCAATTGCTGCGCAAGCGCAACGTAATAAGGACCGTCGTTCTCGACGACGGAGCGGGTCGGGATCAGGCTGAGGCGCAGGCCGAGCGCCGCGAGGGTTAATAGCATCAGCCAGGCGATCATAACGCGCATATGCTTCAATTCCGACATGGATCAGCTTGCTGAAATGCGCAGCACTTGCACACCGGTGGGTCCGCGCTTGCCCTTGAGCTCAAGCTGCTGGTGCTCGAGGCCGTCCAGGTGGAGGCCCGAAGCGGCGTAGGCTGCGTCGCTGATCAGGATCTCGCCTGGGCCGGCCGTCGAGGCGAGCCGCGCGGCGATGTTCATGTTATCGCCGAGCGCGGTGAAGTCCGTGGGGTTGCCGTCGGTGCCGCCGACCACGCCCACGAAGGCCGGCCCGGTATGGACGCCGACTCCCACGGGCAGCCACGGCCCGGACGGATCGCGGTGGCCGGTGGCGTGCAGCAGGTTTTGGGCTGCCTCGATCGCCAGGCGCGGATGTTCCTGTCCGGCGATGCCCGGAATGTACAGGCCGATGACCTGGTCGCCCATCAGGCGGTCGACCAGCGCGTCGGTGCGGATCAACACGTCGGTGGCGGCCGAATAAAAACGGTTCATCAGCCTGCTGAATTCCAGCGCGCTCATCTGTTCGGCCAGCGTGGTGGAACCGCGCACGTCCGCGAACAGCATGCTCAACACCACCTCGGCGCCGCCGGCCTTGTCGAATTGATCGCACTTTTGGCAGAAGCGCGGGTTGTACCTGGATTGGTCCCGGCCCATCCAATGCATCAGCACGCCGCCCCAACCCTTGAACGGTGAGTTGCATAATTTGCAGCGAGGATTCGCCGGCAGCAGGCCGAACAGGTGATACATGTGGCGCTGGCCGGCTTCGCCTTCGTTCAGGAAACGGGCCCACTCGTCGTTTACGGCAGATTCCGTCGGCATGGGAGATGATCCTGCCTTGATTTTACAACCGATGCCGCCCGGCGATAAAGATGAATTGTCAGTTGGATTCAGGGAGGAGCACAAGACTCCGTTTTGACCGCAGTCCCACGGGATGCTCCGCGATTGCACTGCGGTCGATTGCAGCATTCAGCAGCAGTACAACTGCTGCTGGAACAGAGCGGATGCCGCCCCGCGAACCAAAGAAACCGGCCGGCATTTTCGGCATGGACCTTAAGTCTCTCGCAGCGTCCGATCCGAGCGGTAGGCGATCGCGATCGTGCCATCCGGAAGGAAATTGGACAGCAGATATTCAAGCGACTGTTCGCGGTCCGCGCCGCCTGCATTGCTGAGGAGTAATTGCTGGCAGTAGACCGCGAGGTCCTGTACGATGCGTTCATAGCGATAATACGCCAGCGCAGCCGGATCGACCTGCGTCTCACCGTAGCCCTTATAGAACAGCGCTTCGTGTTCGGGTTTGGTCCAGCCGCCGATGCCGGCGCCAATGAACATCAGGTCGCGCTCTTTGGGCGCCAGGATCGGGTTGTCCCAATCCACGATGTAAAGACGATCGCCCGCGTCGATCAGGACATTGCCTTCGTGCACGTCGGAATGACACAATACGAATTCAGGACTGCCGACTTGCAAGACTTGCGCGAGCCGTTCGGCACGTCGGACCAGGCCGAGCACGTTACTGCGCTTGAAGTTCAGGAACGCGGCCAATTTGACCGCCAGCGGATCCTCGAACGTCTCGACCTGGATGCGCTCCAGGAACGCCTTGACGATCTCGCGCCCCACAGGGGCATACGTCTCACGCTGGATACGGCTCTTCAGTTCAATAGGCAGGACGGCCGTATGAACGCGCTTGAGAGCCCTGCCAAAATCGAGCCACTGGGCCTCGGACAGTTCAACTTCAAATCCATTCCGGCCCTCCACAAATGGATACAGGATCAGCTTAAAGGAATCCAGCTCTGCCCACAGCCGTCCGGAGCGCGTTTCCAGGGGCGCGATGATCTGCGCCAGGCCCTGGTCCGCGAGAAATCTGGGCAGTATCACGGCGGTCTCATCGGACACGCCGCTTCTTAACTTTAGAAAGTAGGGAGTTCCAGCCTCGATGGTGACGCGATAGACGGCTGTATTCTGGTCCGCGCCGAGGGGCAGGAAGGTGATCTGCGCGGCACGCAGCCCATATTCAGCCTGCAGACAAGCGATGATCTGTTCGTCTTTGACATCAGGCTTTTCAAGCATTGGATGGATGGTCAGGTGGATTCGGGGAAGAGCACGGACCAGGCACGTTGGTCGCCGGCCAGCAGACCCAACTCGGCGCGCCCGGGCGCTGCACACGGCTGCCGCGCTCGGCGAGGGTCTTTGACCCCGCCGGGAACAGACCGAAGGTCTAGCTGGTACACGGAGACCTATCGGTCTTGCTCTGGCACAGGTCGGCCCCTCGCGGTGCTCGGGGTGCTTCCCTACGGGATACCCTGGCGGGCACACGTGCTGCGCGATCGCGAAAGACGGCCATGTCTGCCGCGTGGCCGGAGGCTGCGAACAGAGGCAGGCACGCTGCTTCGATTTCAGAGGTCAGTGCGGGAGCGGTGATGCCATCGCCGAGGGGTTTGGAGTACCAGGGTTGCATGGTTGGTTTACCGTTGGAAAGAGGAGCCGGTGGTTGAGTAGGTCGAGCGTTCTTCTCGACCGTATCGAAACCCGGCGACGCGGCCGCTTCGTCTTCGCTCCCTTCGGTCGCTCCGCTCAGCGCGATGGTTCTTAGAATGTCACTTTCTTGGACGCCAGCGCGGAATGCGCGGCGCGATACGCTCATCGCCGAATCGCAATAGGACATCTTTAAGACGCGGATAGGCGCCCTGCCATTCCAGGTCGCTGAGCTTTTCTTTTAAGGGGACGTCCTCGCGCACGGTGGCCAGCGTTCGATACAGCATGGCCTCCTCGCGGCGTGAGGCCAGGTTCTCCGCGAGGCGCACGGCGCGGCCGGCGCTGATTGCGGGGACTTTCCATTGGGACGCGACGTCCGGGATCGACTCGAGGTGTTTGTACTTCGTGAGCACCGCGGAAGCGGACTTCTCCCCCCAGCCCGGGATGCCGGGATACCCGTCGGCCGTGTCGCCGACCAGCGCCAGCCAGTCGGGCATGGACTCCGGCTTCACACCGAACTTCTCCTGCAC